>CAYZUL010000065.1:0-15977 GCA_964481895.1 uncultured Nitrospirota bacterium
TTGCTGCCCCTTTAATTCCGCGTGCCTTAAGACTGGGGTCGAAACTAGCAAAATTTACTAGCTTCCATGCAACAGAAGATGGAGTTCTCTTAAGTAGGTTCGCAAGCATAATTATCTCAGGATTATCCTTATGTAGTTTTCCAAAAGGCAGCTTACAATATAGATTAATAGCCACAATCAGTTCTTCTCTTGTCCAATTTCTTCTTAACATGACATAAATATAAACAAAATCGTGAGGAATGTAAATGAACTGTAAAGTTCAGTGTGAAACAAACTGAAGCTGCAAGATTTGGCTTCGGCCTTGCAAACTTTAACGGTATCACAAGAACATTAAGTCTTCTCTCTACTTTTAGGTCATTAATCGCCAACCTAATCGCCAACCTAATCGCCAACCATTACATTAATTAAACGAGAACATAATGACGTGACCTTCCCTTACCTTCGCTCTTCAAAACACCCATTTTCACGAGCTTGAAGATTTCTTTCCTAACAGCCTCGTCGGATAATCCAAACATCTCCCTTATTTCCCTGTTTGTAATCTTTCCTTTCTCTAATGTCCTTTCCACGATCTTTATCTGCCTTTCAGTAAGGGCAATCTGACCTTTTTCTTTTAGAGCTTTAATATCTTTACTGAGACCGATAACCTTTTTCTTTACCGCCTCTATGCTGACCGCCACTCCGCTTATAAAGTATTCGAGCCAGGCAGTAATGTCACGTCCTTTTGGGTCAACGGCCCTCAATGCCTCATAGTAGGCGCGCCGATCGTGGTCATAATAATCATCAAGGGCAAAGAATCTCTTAACATCAAAGCCTCTTTTAAATAGCACGATAGTAGCCATAACTCTAGCTGTTCTTCCGTTTCCATCTATAAATGGATGAATCCTCACTATCTCATAATGTGTTATGCCAGCTTCTATGATCGGATCAATTTCGTCTATTCCTTGTGAATTAAACCATTTTAAAAAGTCATCAACTAATTTGGGAACCTGTACTGTTGGTGGAGGCATAAATACCACCTCACCAGTTATTGTATTTCCCACAATCACCTGCCGATTTCTGAATACACCTTCATCTTTAGGATTATCCAGGGTATCTTTTGTTACTATCTTATGGACCTCCAGAAGGTCTTTTGATAAAAAAGGATCTTTCTCAGAGAATTTGGGAATCTTTTCTAATGCTTTAAGATAGTTCAAAACCTCCTGTTTATCCTTCCTCCTGACCATAATGTCTCTACCGGCTGCTAAGGCGCTTACCTCATCAAGAGAAAGGGGATTACCTTCAATTGCAGTAGAGGAGTGGGCGCTTCTTACTAGGGCGTCCCTTCTCAACGAGACCTCCCATTTCGGAATAAGTGGCGAATTTAAGATTATTGCCCTTGCCTCTGAGATCAGTGTGAGGTTCTTAACAATCTTGTTTGTATAATTAAAATTTGGTTTAAACATCATTGTCCAATCGATACAGAAAAAGTATTACAAATTAGCGAAAAAAGCAAGGCAAAAAAAGGATTAGACCTTGCCACCAATAAATCCCAGGGTCTATACTATCTGTTAATGAAGATCCTCTTAATAGAACCGAACAAGATGGAAAGGACGATAGGCTCTGAGGATCTTTTTATGTTTGAGCCTTTGGCATTAGAATATATTGCAGCCGGCGTTGCATTTGAACATGATATCATGATCCTCGACATGCGGATCGAAAATAGGCTCGAGGCGGTACTGGAGGATTTCCGGCCAGACATTGTCGGTATTACAGCCTATACATCTACATCCATGCGTGCAAAGGAGATAGCCAGAAGGATAAAGGGATTTAATAGGGATATATTGACTGTCGTCGGCGGCCATCATGCCACTGTGGCCCCATCAGATTTCTATGATAATAACATAGATATCGTTGTAATTGGCCATGGGATAGATAGCTTCCGGGAGATAGTCACGGCAACAGAATCAGGATCATCGTTTGACCGGATAGAGGGGCTGGCAATAAAGTCTGGGGAAAAATGGATTTTTACCGGAGAAAGGGAAGAGATCGGGCTTGATTCCCATCCATTTCCTATAAGGGCGCTTTCAGATAGATACAGACATAACTACTTCTTCGAATATATGCGGCCTATGGCCTCTATCAAGACCTCCCAGGGGTGCTTTTCAAGGTGTAACTTCTGCTCCCTATGGAGGCTTACGAAAGGGAGATATATCACCAGATCCCCTGAATCAATACTGAAAGAACTTAAATTGACAGAGGAGAAAAATATATTCTTTGCCGATGATGAATCAATGGTCGATACAAACCGGATGATGTCGCTTGCCTTGGTGATAAAAGAATCGGGGATCAGGAAGAGATATTTCCTCCATGCAAGGAGCGACACAATAGTAAAGTCTCCCGAACTTTTTGAGGCATGGAAGGATATAGGACTATCAATAGTCTTTGTCGGAATTGAGTCCTATAATGATAGAAATCTTGAAGGTATCAATAAGGGGACGACTGCCAGGATAAATGAGGAGGCAGTCAGGATCCTGGATGCCGCCGGCATAGATATCTACGCTACATTTATTATAGATCCAGGATATACAAAAGAGGATTTCAGGTCCCTTGCTGGATATATAAGAGATCTCAGGCTTAAATTTCCCAGGATATTCGTGCTAACCCCACTCCCCGGCACAGGATATTATGAAGAGGTAAAGGATAAGCTGATAACTAAAGACACTGACCTCATCGACTTTGTCCATACCCATATAAAAACAAACCTTCCCCTCAAGACATTCTATTACGAATATGCCAGGCTATGCCTGAGATCTCTCTCACTTGTATCTGCACTAAAATTCCTCTTTAAGTTTCGGCTCCTGGATATCCTGCCTACCATCTATAAGATATGGAAGGTACAGCGACGGATAAGATCGGCATATCTGGATTATGGATAACCGGGATGATAAAAATATACTCAGTCCTCCTTCTACTTTTAATCGCATCTAATATAGAGACCGTCCTTGCAGATGACAATAAAAGCGCCCTTCTTATTGCCCCTGACCAGATCGGATCACCCGGAGAGAAGATCTATCTGAAAGTAAAGCTCATGGCAAAGTCGGCTTTTTTCCCGAAACCGATAAGCGGGGAGAGGATCGAGTTTATTGTTGACGGAAACCCTATAGGGGTCTCGCTCACCGGAGGAGACGGGGTTGCAGTAAGGGAATTCATACCTAAGAGGGAGGGCATATATAAGATTAATTTAAGGCTTACTGGAAAGTCAGGATACAGCGCCGATGAAGCAAATATGATCGTAGCCTGCTGGAGAAGAACAATATCTATAATCTTGATAGATATCAATACACTCTCATCGGAAGGGTTTAAAAAACCGGATCCGGCCCCTGATGCTAAAGAGGTGCTGGCAAGGATATCAAAGAGAAATAAGATCATCCTGTATGCCTCTGATCAGAATCAAGGGTTATCTGAAATGAGAATTTGGCTTATAAATCATGCTTTTTCAGAGACCCCAATTTTTTCCTGGCAACAAGATAAAATTGATGAAGAGGTGAACAACTTAATAAGCAGGGGCTGGAGGCCTAAATTCGGGATAGGAAGCAGCATGAAGGATATCAAGGCCTTTTCAGAGGCAAATATTACCCCCATCATTTTTCTGAGAGATAAAGATGAAATAGAGGAAGACCTTCCTGAGAACACGAAAAAGGCCAGAGACTGGAAGGAGATCGAAAGGGTTATCTCAGGTAGTTCAACAGATAGTTAGCAAGGCTTAAGTAAATAACAAGTCCTGTAATATCATTTGCCGTTGTCACAAAGGGACCTGATGATACTGCAGGGTCGCGGTTTAAGCTCTTCAAGATAATGGGTATAAGTGTTCCCATTATTGATGCCACCGTAATACCCACAAACATCGATACGCCAACAACGACCCCAAGCATCACATTCCCGTGCCAGAACCTGGCTATGACCCCGACAATACCGCCGCATATAATCCCCATAAATGACCCTACCCTAAGCTCCTTTGAAAAGACCTTCCATACGTCAGAAAGCTCAATCCTTCCAGTTGCGAGCCCCCTTACAACTATCGTAGAGGATTGAAGCCCTATGTTCCCCCCCATGGCAGTAATGACAGGGAGGAAGCTTGCGAGGGCAATTACCTCCTGGATAGCAAATCTAAAAATCCAGAGGAAAATGCTGGCAATAATCCCTCCCAGCAGGTAGGTCAGGTTGCCCCGAATTCTGAACTTCGCCGTATTGATAGTCGAAGTGCCAAACATGGTCTCCTCCTCCGTGGTCCCGGCCATCTTATGGATATCCTCTGTAGCCTCTTCCCTTATCACATCTACTATATCGTCTACTGTGATAATTCCGACAAGTCTATTTTCTTTGTCGACCACAGGAATAGCAAGGAGATTATACCTTGCCACCATACGCGCCACCTCTTCCTGGTCCATTTCTGCATTTACGCTTAAGACATCTACTGTCATGATCTTCCTCAGGGGGGTATTCGGTGGGACAATAAGGATCTGCCTTAAGGAGATTACACCTACCAGCTTCCCCTCCTTATCCGTAACATATATATAGAAGACCATCTCTGCATCGCTTGCCTGCTGCAGCTTTGCTATAGCCTCCTGGGCAGTTGTATCCTCGGTGAGGGAGAAAAAATCAGGTGTCATGATGCCGCCCGCAGTCTCCTCTGGATATCTGAGCAGACCTTCTACCTCTTCGGAGTCCTCCTCCTTCATCATATTGAGGATTTCCTTTGCCTTGTCCTCCTGCATATCACCGACAATATCGGCTACATCGTCTGAAGGGAGATCCTTCAATATCGCAACTATATCCGATGAGGGCATCTCGGAGAAGATCTCATTCCTGCTGGTGGCATCTATCTCACTTATCACATCCGCCTTTGTCTTTGCCTCTCTCACAAGATCCAATATGGTCCTTTTTTCCGCACCTAGAGCAAGGTGCCTTATCACCTTGGCCACATCGGCAGGATGCATCTTATCTACAATCTTTGAGATATTGGCTATGGCTCCCCTACGAAGGAGCCTTCTGAAGGTATCAAGGACTATGTCGTATTTCGTTAAGGCCATAACGGTATACCTACAAAGCAATTTTACGGATAACGTTATTTATATACCATACTTCAGGGAAGGGGGCAAGGGTTATTAAGGAGGGATGCTATCTTTCCAGTCTGTTAATATGCGATTCGTTCAATACTCTCAATACTTTTAATTATTGCCTCTGTCCTTTTTTCAATCGCCTCCTCCGTCTCTTTTTGCCTTAGCTTTAATTGGAAGAGTTCGTGGGTTATATTTATTGCGGCCAGTATAGCGATCTTTGGGCGGGATATTGCCTTAGTATTGTCCGCCACATCCCTCATCATCTTATCCACAAAGCGTGCAAGATCCTTCATGTATGGCTCTTCACTATCCCCATGGATAATATACCTCTCCCCGAAGATCTCTACGCTGATGCTCCTAGTCACTTAACCTGCCTTTCTGGGGTTCCATTATCTCAAGCTCTCCCAGGATCTTCTCTATCCTGGACCTGACAGCCTTCTGCTCTTCCTCAAGCCTTAGAAACTCCTTGTCCTTTTCTGTCAGCCTCTCTTCAAGTTTCCAGTTCTCTTCCTTCAGAGCCTTCATCATATCAACAACCTTTTTGATCTTTTTTTCAAGGAGATCTATGTTTTCCATGTCCATCCTCTATCCTACGGGCATCAATTTAGATGCATTTTCAATGAGTGTGTTTATATCGTTTGAATCATAGGGATATGTAGAATATCCAATCATAAGCTGGAGTTGAGTGACGATCCCGGTTGAGACATTTTTTATCTTTACACTCCTCAGATTACTAGTCATCCGCTGGATGGCCTCTTTAACCCGCTCCCCTGTATCAGGAAGGAGGACAGCAAACTTAGACTCCTCAAGCCTTACTAAAATATCAACATTCCGGAAATTTTCCCTTATGATCCCTGCCAGCTTCTTGATTACTTCCTTCCTGACAGAATCCTGCATACCCTTCACAATATCCATGAACTTGTCTACATCCATAAATATGAGAGAGATCGCACGCTGATATCTATCGGCCCTCCTTATCTCTTCGGGCAGTCTGATCTTAAGATATCTCTCATTCCTGAGCCCGGTAAGCTCATCTATAGTAACAAGGGCCTCTCTGTCCTTATACTGCTGGGCGTTTAACAGGGCCCTTGCAACATACTGCACATACTTTTCCAGTATTTCCTTGTCATCTTCATTGAAAAAGGTACATGAGAAGGAGTTGTAAACAAGCTTGTTATACATGGAGAGCGAACCGATGAGTTTTTCCTCCCAGAGGAGAGGGAGACTGAGCACAGAATTATATGGGAATGGTTCTGAAATATCTTCCATCTCCTTCAGGTCGGAAATTGAGACGGCATCCTTCCTTTCCCTTACCATCTCTGCGATCCTGGCATCTAGATCAACTAATTTCTTGTCTATCTCGTCATTGTGGAGCCCATAGGTTGAACCAACTAAGAACTTATCTTCCTTCTTTTCAAGCAATCTTAGTATCACTGCCTCTGCATCTATTATCATTGCAGCAGAAGCAGTTGCGAGCCTCAACACCTTATCCCTGTCAATAGTCGAGAGGAGTTCAAGACCCTCTTCATTTACAACAGATAACTTCAAAACCTTCTGGGACATTCTGTGCCTTTCCGTATCACTTGCAATAGACCCTGCCAGCGCCCTGCTCACATCCTCAAGGAGCCCCACTATTTTTCTTGTTTTCCCTTTAAGATCAGGCACTACAAAGCTGAGCACCCCAACTATCCCGGCATGCGCAACCATGGGAAGATATATAATCTCCCGCATTCCCCGAGATCCCCTGGAGTTGCCGTTTGTATTGAGGGAGGCAGATTCTTTCAGACAGAGGGTATGTCCGGATTTTGATGTCTCTCCTATGATCCCTATATCCTCCTTTATCCTTATAAGGCCCAGCATATTTTGCCCTATCTCATTTGAAACCTGAAGCACAAGATCCTTTGTGTTGGGATCCTTTATATAAAGACTATACCACCTTGCATTCAGGGATCTAGCAACTATCTCCAGGCATTTAGCCAGTCTCTCAGTTATCGGAATCTCGAGGCTTAGGTTCTCATCAAGCATCCTCCTTAAGGATTCATGGAGCGAGACCTCTTTCACCTCCTGAAGGGCCAGGAGCTTCCTGAAGTATCTTTCAGATATAGACGAGAACTGGGCAGTAAAGAGGAGGTCCTCGTCAGAAAATCCTCCCTCATCCTGGCGGCCTTCTGCCTCAATTACACCGATGATCTCGCCTTCAGAGATGATCGGGAAGGCTACAATAGGTTCTCCCAGCAGTATGCTGCTGTCAGGACCCTCCATCCCCCTCTTCAAAACAAGCGGCTCACGCCTCTCCAGGACAGAAGAGGCGATCCTCATCTCCATGGGATTATGAATAGATCCTGATGCACCATCCAGCCAGAGGTCTCTTTTATATTCCAGTTCAATCTTCTTTTCCTCTCCCTTGCAAAGATATAGCCGGGCTGATTTTCCGCCCATGGAAAGGAGGAGTACATCAAGCAGGAGGGTGTAGAACTCAATCTCATCATTTGCAAGATCTATCTCCTCGAAGGCTCCCTTGATTTTCTGAATTGCCAAAGACTGCCTGACAGGAAGGGACTCGATCTCCCGTAGCTCCCAGAGGAGCCTTGCAGCGGAAGAATTCATGATCTCAACACCTGCGAGGTTCAATGAGCATAACTCCCTGTGGAGATTAGGGTTGCCGGTGGCATCAACTATCAGGTTTAAAGGCACGAAAGATGATAAGTCTGAGATCCTGTGGGATAGCGTTATCTTTAGCGTTTCGGAAAACTCCATCCCATATGTCCTGAGGCGGAAGACAAGGGCATTCTTGTCAGGTTCTACTATTAGGACTACATTGTTCTCCTTGTGGGCTGCCAGAACTGAAAGGGCCTCAAACCCCTCCCTTCCGCCGCCAACAATTGCAATCTTAAGATTACCTTTACCCAATTTATATCCCCTTCAGTATCCCCAAAACTTTCAATCTGTCTAAAAAAACCCTCTCATCCTCTTCTGCCTCTCCATGGATAGGCATGATCTCTTCAGCTACCGTAACCCCTTCGCCTTCAGAATATTTATCAGCCCTCTTAAGTCCTTCAGCAATAATGGAATGGATATCCCTTGAAACAGTCTCCTCTCCATTAAATTCTGACAGATCACCTACGCTAAAATCAGCACCCTTCCATTGGAGCATACTATAGACCGCCTCTTCACCCCTAATATCTATTGCATCAGCATCTACTATACTCCCCCCCTGCAGAAATATCCTCCCACTCATATTCCCCTTGGAGAGCTTAAGGGTACAACTTTTTTTGTTCATGGCCATTACCTGGATCACATCTATAAGGGTCATATCACCCAGCGTCCCTGATGATACCTTTGTATCCTCAGAGAGGGTATCAATCCTCTGGTGGTATCTCCTCAGACTCGTCTCAACCTTTGCTAGAAGATCTTCAAAGTTATATGGCTTCTTTAGATAATCTATAGGTCCAAACTCCTGGCCAAAAAACTCATGGGGTATCTTATCGCCGGATATAAGGAAAATAAAAGGTACTTCTGCCATCGCCGGTATATTCCCAAGTAACTTTTTAAATTCAAGACCATCTATCTCAGGCATTTCTACATCAGAAATGATAAGGTCAGGTTTTGCAAGTATAGCTGTAATAACCCCATCCTTTACCTTCTCGGCTGTATACACCTGGTAACCTGACTGCGAGAAGCGGAGTTCAAGCAGCTTTAAAAGGCGCGGATTATCATCTATTATGAGGATCTTGTTGGAGGGGGCCTGAGCCATCCTGATTTCCTGCCATTTTTATTAGATTGCATCAAATATACAGTTTTCATAAAATAGTGTCAAGGCAATGGTTTTGGTTGATTTTGGTCTGAGACATTCGGGTTGACATCTCCCTGCCAGGATGTCAGAATTAACCTGTCTTTTTCCAGTTAAAGGGGATAATTTTGAGAAGCTATCTAATTCTTATAATTATGATTTCTCTGATCACCCTGAATGTCGGTCACCTATGCGCTGGAGAAAAGGAAGGACTTCAAAGATTTGAAGAAACGGGTTTTTTTCTCATGATTACACTGGCAGACGGCTACACAGTAGAAAAAACCTTCCCTAACGACACTGTTATTGAACCGCTTAATCCCTCTAATGACTTTAAAGAAGGCATCCCGGAGGTCTATTCCGTTTTTCACTTCCGGCCTAACATGACAGGCTTTGAGCTTTGGGTAAGGGTGGTAGCGGAAAGGGCAGAAGGTTTACCGTCAGACAAGGAAATTGGATGGAACGCAGTAACGGTTACTGCCGGTGAAAGTAGTGCCTTTATAAAACTTCCATCCCCTCCTCACGGCTGGTCAAAAGGGGAATATCTGGCCGAATTCTTTGTCAACGCACCGGTTACAATAAATCTTGAGAGGGTTATTAGGTTTACAGTATTTCCCCCTCAATAAAAGAGGGTAATCTTTGAGTCAGATTACCCTCTTGATCCTGATGGACATTCTTATTTTATCCCTTCCAGATTGAGCGACAGAATCTTTATGTCCCTGCCGGCCGCTGTGCATGACGGAGCAGTGAAATAATCCCCGCTGCTCCAATATGTCTGGCTGGGAAGATGGGTATAATCAAAGGTCTGAAGACCTGCATCTTTTTGACCCATGGCATATATATCCACAGACTTATAGTCTGACAACACAATAAATCTGTGTATCACAGAACCATCCTCATTTGGCATAAAGAGCCCTACAAATTCCCTGTCGCCATTTCTCGGATTGACAAGGTACACACCATAGCTGCAATCCGGCTTAAGCTCACTGGCCTCTATTGTAATTACCCGCAGTCCTTGTTTGGTATCTTCTACCATCGCCTTTGCATTGAAATCTGACCCGCTAAATTCCGGAACCATATCCATAATCCAAGATTCGATCGGCACAGATGTCTTTGCGGCATAAGCTACTGCTGTCATGCCTACCAGAAGAAGACCAACAAGAAGGTACAAATAGATCTTTTTTTCCTTCATCTCTCTTCCCCCCCTTACTACTTTATGTTTGTCTTTGGTCGCTATATATATTAACTATAGAATGCATACACTCAAGCAAGCAACTCCCCATAAGTATGTTTTTTCTCACCTCAAATGATGATTCTTCACCTGAAAGTAGTAAGAGAGGATAAAACAATAGATCTGATGTTATGTTATTTCCGGGCTCCCATCTGTGTCTTCACGTTAGGCTGTACTATTTTGCAGCAAGGGGATAATCCCATGACTGCCACCTTCCCACCATTGAAATCTGCAGAAACCTTATCGCCTATTTTCAAGTTTTTAAGCAGCTTTTGGTCGCTGACCTTGAAATGAAAGACCTTGCCTGATGTGGTCTCAGTGGACGTTACAAGTCCGCTTTTGAGATCGATGGTGGTGATGTCGCAACAGTTTATAGCAGCCTCCCCGGCCTCAGCTTGCTTTACGGGGCCAAATGACACAATGCAGACAACAGCCAACAAAATAACCATTATAAAAAGATATGAAAAACTTTTCATGAACTCCTCCTCTTTATTGTTTCATCTCCCCGATAGATATTCTAATCCGGGCCCTCTGCCCAGGTTTCGGGTCTAGGTAATAATAAGCAATTAGCTTACCAGTGGACCTCGAAATAATAGTAACCTATGGATATCTATTAATTTTTTTGAGAGTATCTTGTTTTCTAGAAAATCTTAAATGCATCTATAAATAAATATACCCTGCTAAATGGCAAATTTTGTCAGTTTACTATTACCCCTATTACACATTTTGTCTTTACATTTTTGAGCGAAGATGTAATAATTTTAAGTTAAACTGGAGGTATGATGACCGAGGTAAGGGTACGATTCGCACCATCTCCAACAGGATATTTACATATTGGCGGTGTTAGGACCGCACTCTTCAACTGGTTCTTTGCGAAGCATAATAAAGGTAAATTTATCCTGAGGATAGAGGATACAGATCAGGAGCGCTCAACAGAGGAATCCATTGATGCGATCATAGAGGGGATGACCTGGCTCGGCCTTGATTGGGACGAGGGGCCATATCGTCAAACAGATAGGATTGAGATCTACAGAAGGTATGTGGATCAACTCCTCTCTGAAAATAAAGCATATTTTTGCTATTGCACGCCAGAGGAGCTTGAGGAGAGGAGGAAGAGGGCACTTGCGGCAGGCGAGATCCCGAAATATGACAGGAGATGCCTTGACCTCGCAAATCCCCCAAAAGACAGAAGACCGGCCGTAAGGTTTAAATCGCCGCAAGAAGGATCCACTATAGTAGATGATCTGATTAAGGGGAAGGTCGTCTTCGAAAATTCAAATCTTGACGATCTTATAATCATGAGGTCAGATGGATCTCCTACATATAACTTCTGTGTTGTTGTAGATGATGCAACCATGGGGATCACCCATGTAATACGAGGTGATGACCATCTAAACAATACACCGAAACAGATCCATATGTATCATGCACTCAAATATAATCTTCCACGGTTCGGACACGTCTCTATGATACTTGGATCCGACAAGGCACGCCTCTCAAAAAGACATGGTGCAACATCTATCATGGCCTATAAGGAGATGGGTTATCTCCCGGAGGCAATCGTAAACTACCTGGCAAGGCTCGGATGGTCTTACAAAGACCAGGAGATCTTTACCAGAGAGGAGCTAATTGAAAAGTTCACCCTTGAATCCGTCGGAAGCTCAGCTGCTATCTTCAACCCTGATAAGCTGCTCTGGATTAATAGCCAATATATACATAATGCGGATCTCAACAGGCTCTCCAGCCTTTTAATGCCATTTCTTTACAAAGAGGGGCTTATAAAAGAGGAGGAAAAGACTGATGAAGAAAGGCTGACCAGGACCATAAACGCTTTAAGGCAAAGGTCCAGAACACTTGTCGAAATCACATCATCAGCCGCATATTTCTTTAAAGAGGACATAGAGATAGATAAGAAGGATGCAGATAACGTCTTAAAGGAGGGATCGTTACAGTTACTGGAGCGGCTCTCTGTAAGACTTGATGAGCTATCAGATTTCAATCAAACAGCTATTGAAGAAGCATTTAAAGGGTTTGTAGAGAAAGAAGGTTTGAAGCTGTCCCAGATTGCCCAGCCTGCAAGGCTTGCACTTACGGGAAAGACTGTAAGTCCCGGGATCTACGAAGTAATGGAGATCCTGGGAAAGGAGAGGACATTAAAGAGGCTTAAGAAGGTGGTGGGGAAGGGATGACGCCAGATCAAAGATCCGAAGAGGGAGAAGATAAATACAAGTTAAGGCTTAAGTCTATCCGTGTCGTGATCTTAAGGATAGACGACCTGATCCATATTATGGTGGCATTCTTCCTGCTCCTTGCCGGTCTTTTTGTGATCGTAAAAAGCCTATTTGTTTTGAGATCCTTTGATAGCCCCGCGATCCTCTATTTTATAAATGATATGCTCTTTGTTATAATCATCCTGGAACTCCTCTGGACCGTACTCGCCTATCTCAAGAGAAAACAATTTCCTATTGTATCCTTTATATTTATAGGTATAATATCCAGCATCAGAAGGATACTCATGATAGAGGCACAGACCTCATTCTCCTTTATGAAGAGCGGAGAGGGATTGATCAGTAAGGAGATGATTGAGCTTGGGATTTATTCTATAATGATCCTGATCCTGGCGTTGAGCTATTATCTCCTGGCAAAGGTACCTCACCAGGAGTGATGAACTGGGGGATCGTCTAACTGGCAGGACGACAGACTCTGGATCTGTCTATCGGGGTTCGAATCCCTGTCCCCCAGCCAGTTTTTTCAATAGGTTGTGGATCTTCATCAGCAGATTGCCAATCAGATATTGCGGTTGTAGTCACGGTTCCAACCTTTGCCGCTATCCATAAATCTTCATCCAGCCATAGAAGAATCTGCTATAATATTTTCAAATGTGTACTGATTCAGGGTATAAACTACTTTTTCTTTCAGTAATATATATTTCACTCCTGTTCCTTTTATTGCCCCTCTCCCTTTATGCAGAAGAGGGGACATGGGAGACCAGGAAGCCATCACCGCACGAGAGGTCAGAAGTAGCCGCTGTTTCCATTGAGGAAAAGATTTATGTAATAGGCGGTTTCGGCAGATTTGGTGTAACCGACCTTATGGAAGAGTATGACGCCTCCACAGATATCTGGAAGAAAAAGGCTGCTTTGCCCACGCCTCTCCATCACATAGGGGCGGCTGTTGCTGGAGGAAAGATATATGTTATTGGCGGTTTTAAAAGGCTATGGCCCTGGTCGCCGGTAGATACCGTCTACGAATATGATCCGGCATTAGACCGGTGGACTCAAAAGGCATCCATGCCTACTGCACGAGGCGCATTAGCCTTGGGTGTTGTTAACAACAAGATATATGCCATTGGCGGTGTGGGTAAAGATGGAGACACAGGGGCAAACGAGGTCTATGACCCCACAACCAATACATGGTTAATAAAAAGCCCCATGCCTACTGCCCGGGACCACCTGGCAATAGGTATTGTTGACGGAAGGTTGTACGCAATAGGCGGAAGGCTTGGGACATATGCAAAGAATCTGGCCATAAACGAGATGTATGATCCAAAAATAGATACATGGAAAAATCTCGCTCCTTTGCCAACACCCCGTAGCGGGATTGCTGCCTCTGTTTTACATGAAAGGATATATGTATTCGGCGGCGAGTCTCCGGAAGGGACATTTAAAACTGTTGAGGCATACAATCCGAATACGGATTCCTGGAACACCATGCCTCCGATGCTCACTGCGCGCCACGGTCTGGGTTCAGCAGTGGTGGGGAATAAAATCTATGTAATAGGTGGCGGTATAAAACACGGCCGGTCAGCAAGTGACGTCAATGAGGTCTTTACCCCATCGCGTTAGGCCCTTTTGTTATCAATGATAACAGCAAAGGCTTTTCTTATTAGGAAGCTTCATAAGTATTTCCATGAGCAATTGTAATTCAGAACAAACTGGGCCAAAAAATTTATAAAACGCAGGAACCAACGATAAAATAAGAAAGGTGGTCTCCTTTAGATAACATCATTTTCGTGTTAAATTGCCATTGTCAAAATAAGCATTAACACAAAAAAGAAAGGAGACCGGTATGGAAAATAACATTTATGATCATTACATAGCAATAGATTGGTCCATAAAGAATATGGCTATTGCAAGAATGACAAAGAAATCGAACAAGATTACAGTAGTTCCCTCTGCAAGTAAAGATTTACCCCTTTACTGAAAGGGAGACGTATTTTCTCTTGACTTACTTTATTATAGGCGTCCCCAAGGGTGTAATCTAAATGGTATTGTAGTAATTTTAACTCCGTATTAATTATAAATTATTTGTTAATCGACTGAGGGGCTATATTTTCCCCTAAGCAATCTCTAGGATAAGCATAACAATCGTAATGGAAACTTGTTGCAATGAAATCACATAAGGATAGCAATTTAAGAATAAGTGTCATGGGTAAACATCCGAGCAATGTCGTTCTTATCGGGATGCCTGGCTCAGGGAAGAGCAGCATCGGTATCTTGCTGGCAAATCTAACGTCCAGCAGATTTATTGATACAGACACTATAATCCAAAGCAGTCAGGGCACCACACTGCAAGAGATTGTAGACCGCTATGGATATCTTGCCCTGCGTGCGATCGAAGAAAAAGTTATTCTTGGTCTGAACTGCAGCAATCACGTAATCGCTACTGGGGGCAGCGCAGTTTATAGCCATGCCGCGATGAGCCATTTGAGGTCGCACGGCATAGTAGTATTTCTGCAGGTGGAGATATACACACTTAAAGGGAGAATATATAATTATGATTCGAGAGGACTCGCAAAGCATCCTGACCAAACGTTCGAAGACCTATTTATGGAAAGGTCTTCCCTTTACCTGCAGCATGCCGATGTTACCATAATCTGTGATGGACTCAATCATGAACAGGTCTGCGCAAAGATAATTCAGAATCTGAAAATGAGGAATTGGGTCAATGGGGCTTAAATCATGCCAGGAATTGCGGGGCAACTTCATATTTAGACCTCTAATTGACTTTAACGATATATGATCTAAACGCTTTTTTACTCCAAATGGGCCCGGCAGATCATCAAGTAGTGTCAATGAGATTTTCATCCCACCCCATTAGGCACTTTTATTATCAATGAAACGCCTTCCGCTCCTTTGTTCCGTTCCATCCTCTTTTCCTCCTGCTGCCGCAGCCACTTCCTGTAATCGGCCTGATGCGAGACAGGAACTGCCCGTTTCTTAAGAACGGCAACATATTGTTCCCAAATATCGGCTGGAATCATTTGCATAGGCGGCTTACACCCTGAGGGACTAATATTCAATTTTGCATATTAGTCCCGAAGAAAGTGTAATAAAATTCACCAGATACCGTTAAGCTATTTTTTCATTGACAGAACATAAAGCCTGTGATAGCCTCTGCCATAGCCGTTCAGATAATAACTGGTTCTCCCTTCGCTTCGCTCATGGAGAACGCGGGGCTGAGCCGGTGCCCCTTCCCTCCGCTCCGCTACGGGAGAACCACGGGCACGAAACCGACCGCTTCGCGGCGGCTCAGCCCCGCGTTATGTGAATAATGAAAATAAGACAAAAAGGATTTTTCGATGAGCGATGACTTCATCTTTGATATGAAAGCAAAAAAGGTTCGAACGACCGATAGCCAACTGCTGGAGTCATTACACGAATTTGCAAAACAAAAGGACATGAACTACTTCACTACCATTGATTACGACAAATGGGAAAACAAAATTATTGGCTCTGACACAATTAGCGAACGCTTTGGCTCTTGGAAAAAAGCATTGTTACTTATCGGCGTTGAAGGAGCGAGAGGAGCTATAATCAAAAAGTGTGGAAAAAGTAAAGAAGGCAGCGTATCCTTTCAA
>CAYZUL010000066.1:0-15738 GCA_964481895.1 uncultured Nitrospirota bacterium
TTGTACGTTGAGGAGCTGACGACGAAGCCAACGTAGGTAGCCGAATGAAGGCGAATTGGTATTAGCTTTCTCCATCGACCTGCACCATACTGCTTGCGCAAGCGTCCGATGTCTCGAATAGTCTTGCCAACGGCAATGGTTTCTATATTTCCAATCTCTCCGATTATTTTCGAAATACATTAGCAGACATAAGGCCAAAATTCACTGCTATGCGCAAGTAGCTACATAATATCTATTTTCTATTCTTACTCAATGAATAGCATTACTATAGATTGAAGGGATTATAAGTGTCAAGGATTTATTAAATTCTGTTATTCTAAACCAGTTTAGTATAATTCAAGGATTTTGAGAGCCCAACTCATAGCGATAGATGCCAAGATTAAAGAGCGGTTTGCCTGACTAAATGGAAAGATTAAGCAGATTTGGCAACCTTCGCCTTTTCCATCTTTGTCTCCTTCTTCCCCTCCTGCTCCTTCATTTTCATGACAACCAGTTCCACCATGGCCATGGGGGCGCCGTCACCAAGCCTGTTCCTGGTCTTAATAATTCTTGTGTATCCCCCATTCCTCCCGTCAAACCTCTTTGCCACATCATCAAACAGCTTGGCAACAACCTCCTTTGTTCTAATGTAGGCAAGGGCCTGGCGACGCGCATGGAGGTCATCCCTCTTGCCCAAGGTGATCATCTTTTCTGCAATGGAACTTATCTCCTTTGCCTTTGCCTCCGTAGTCTCAATACGTTCAATATCCAGCAAAGATGTAACAAGGCTCCTGAATAGTGCCCGCCTGTGCCCTGTATTCCTCCCAAGTTGTCTTCCATCTTTCTTGTGACGCATCCCTTCCTCCTTTATTCCTTTCCGGCCCTTCCGCTGACCAACTTTTCATCTATCTCCATCCCAAGAAAGAGGCCCATTTCTTCCAGGATCTTCTTGATCTCGTTAAGGGATTTTCTGCCAAAATTCTTTGTCTTCAGCATTTCGGGCTCTGTCTTCTGTACAAGCTCGGCTATTGTCTTGATATTGGCATTTTTTAGGCAATTTGCAGCCCTTGCTGAAAGTTCAAGTTCATTCACAGATTTAAAGAGGCTCCTGTTATGCATGGTAGTTTCAGCCTCTTCCTTAGGCGCAAGAGATTCCTCATCCTCATCGAAGTTTATAAATATCGTGAGATGATCTTTGAATATCTTGGCGGCGAAGGCAAGGGCATCTGCCGGCTTAATCCCACCATCGGTCCAGATCTCCACGGTAAGCTTATCATAATCAGTAACCCTCCCGACCCTTGCGCTTTCCACCTTAAAATCGACCTTCTGTATGGGGGAGAAGATGGAGTCGATCGGTATCATGCCAATAGGCATCCCCTCTTCCTTGTTCCTCTCTGCTGAAACATAACCCTTGCCACGTTTAACAGCCATCTCGATATCAAGCTTTGCATCCCTGTCAAGGGTTGCAATATGCAGGTCCGGATTTAATATCTCAACATCTGCATCATGAGTAATGTTGCCTGCCTTGGCATCGCCTAATCCATTTTTTCTGAGGTGGATCGTCTTAGGTTTATCCGAATGGAGCTTAAGCCTCAGGTTCTTTATATTAAGTATGATATCGGTGACATCCTCCTTGACCCCAGGTATTGTAGAAAACTCATGGAGAACCCCTTCGATTTTTACTGATGTCACGGCAGCACCCTCTATAGATGAGAGGAGTATCCTCCTTAAGGAATTACCTATAGTAACCCCGAATCCCCTTTCGAACGGCTCGGCAGAAAACTTGCCATAGGTATCCGTCAGGGTCTCCTTTTCGGACTCAAGTGCCATCGGAAACTGAAAATCCTTCGTCTTCGCAATCATATATCCTCCTTAAGGCAACATAACATAAGAGGCGCCATAACTCATTCGCCCTCTTATGAGCATTTACAAGCTACAGATGTTGGCTACATCCTTTCTTTTCAGATCCTGCTATATGCCCACTATTAAAAAATACGTGCACCGCTTTTGCCATAAGCCGGCGGAACACCATACATAGATAGAATCTATCTGGAATATAGTTCAACTACCATCTGCACATTAATGGGAAGTTCAATTTCATCCGCTACAGGTATTGCCCTGACCCGTCCCTGCATGGTCGTTCTATTTAGCTCAAGCCATGACGGCAGCCCCCTTGTATCCAGCCCTTCAAGGGCCTTCTGGATCGGAACAATACCCCTGCTCTTCTCTTTTACCTCAATGGTATCTCCCTCTTTCACTTGACAGGAAGGTATATTTACCTTCCTCCCGTTTACCAGGATATGGCCATGATCCACCAATTGCCTCGCCTCTTTCCTGGATGACGAAAAACATATCCTGTATACTACATTGTCAAGTCGCCCTTCCAGAAATTGGAGAAGATAATCCGTGGTAACACCCTTCTTTCTGGCGGCCTTATGAAAATAACCCGAAAACTGCCTTTCAAGAAGACCGTACATCCTTCTTAGTTTCTGCTTTTCTCGCAGCTGCGTATTATATTCTGAAATCCTGGGTCTTCCCTGCCCATGCTGTCCCGGCGGATAAGCCCGCCTCTCCACGGCGCATTTCTCGGTGTAACACCTGGTACCCTTGAGGAAGAGCTTTGTACCCTCTCTCCTGCACAACCTACATACTGAACCTAAGTATCTTCCCAATTAACTCCTCCAAGATTCCTGCTACACCCTTCTCCTCTTGGGTGGCCTGCACCCATTGTGAGGAATTGGCGTAACATCCTTTATCATATTTATCTTCAGGCCGGCAGCCTGAAGAGCCCTGATTGCCGATTCCCTGCCGGCACCGGGCCCTTTAACATATACCTCAACCTGCCGCATCCCATGATCCATTGCTTTTTTAGCCGCTGTATCTGCAACCCTTTGTGCAGCAAAAGGCGTAGACTTTCTGGAACCCTTAAAACCCTGATTACCTGCACTCGACCAGGAAAGGACATTTCCGGTCATATCTGTGATCGTTATAATAGTATTGTTGAATGAGGCCTGGATATGGGCTATGCCAGACTGGACATTCTTTTTTTCCTTCTTCTTACCTTTCTTCATTCATAACACCTCATCATCATCTTTTAAGCGGTCTTCTCCTTCCTCATCTTCATCCCTATGGACTTCTTCGAGCCCTTCCTTGTCCTTGCGTTTGTCTTGGTCCTCTGTCCCCTCACCGGAAGACCCCTTCTGTGCCTTAACCCCCTATAGCTCCCTATGTCCATGAGTCTCTTTATGTTCATGGAGATGTCACGGCGCATGTCTCCTTCAACCTTGTAATTCCGCTCGATGATCTCCCTTAATCTGATAACCTCATCTTCCTTCAGGTCCTTTACTCTGGTGTCAGGATTTACCCTGGCAGAATCCAGGATCTTACTTGAAGAAGGGCTGCCAACCCCAAATATATAGGTAAGGGCTATCTCAACCCTCTTGTCCTTAGGAAGATCTACGCCCGCTATCCTTGCCACTTAAGCCTCCTTTATCCCTGCCTCTGTTTGTGTCTCGGGTTCTCACAGATTACCCTGATTACACCCTTGCGCTTAACCACCTTACACTTGGAACAGATAACCTTTACCGATGATCTAACCTTCATATACTAACCCTTCCCCAATACCTATTTTTTTAGGGGCTAGCGTCGCCCCCTCCAAAGGCCAAGCCTTCGGAGCCTCCCCCTCAACGCTCGCCTTGCTCGCTTAGTAGATACCCACGGTCTTGCCCGTGGATATCTACTTAAACCTGTATGTAATCCTTCCCCTTGTGAGATCATAGGGCGATAGCTCGATTGTCACCTTATCGCCCGGCAGTATCTTTATGAAATGCATCCTCATCTTTCCGGAGATATGCGCTAAAACCTTATGGCCATTCTCAAGCTCGACCCTGAACATAGCATTGGGCAGGGTCTCCATTATCGTTCCCTGTACCTCAATGGCATCTTCTTTAGGCATAATCAATACCCTTTTAAAATATTGTCAGGATCATCGGCCCTTTTCCGGTTATAGCTACAGTATGCTCCGAGTGGGCAGATAGACTCCCGTCTTTCGTTACTGCCGTCCAGTTATCATCTAATATTCTTGTTGCAGCCCCACCCATATTTACCATCGGCTCTATTGCAAGCACCATCCCCTCTTTCAATCTGGGCCCTTGCCCACTGACACCAAAATTCGGCACCTGGGGTTCTTCGTGCAGGTTTTTCCCGATACCGTGACCGACAAAATCGAATACAACAGAAAATCCGGCACTCTCTACGTGGGACTGTATTGCCCATGATATGTCACCGAGCCTTTTCCCCGGCTGTGCCTCCTCTATCCCCCTGTAAAGCGACTCCTCTGTTACCTTAACGAGCCTTTCCGCCTCCCTGCTTATCTTTCCTACTCCTATGGTCAAAGCGGCATCACCATAATAACCATCATGTATTGCACCCAGATCAAGGCTTATTAAGTCACCTTCAGCAAGCCTCCTCTTAGAGGGGATCCCGTGTACTACCTCCTCGTTTATTGAGGTGCAGAGGGTTGCCGGATAACCCCTATATCCCTTGAATGCCGGTTTTGCTCCCTTGCTCAGTATATATTCCTCTGCTATCCTGTCCAGCTCTTCTGTCGTTATCCCGGCCCTGATTTCTTTTTTCAGTTCCTTTAATGCCCCAACCACAACCCTGCATGCAACCGATATCTTTTCAATCTCCCGATCTGACTTCAGGATAATCATCATCTTCCCTGGACACTTCCCTGTCGACCCTTTTTGTTATCTCTTCTATCTTCCCAAGACCATCTATCCTGGATATCAATCCATTTGTATTATAATATGCAATAAGGGGTTCTGTCTCCTCTCTGTACACCTTCAGCCTGGCCTTCACCGTTTCTTTCCTGTCATCGCTTCTCTGGATAAGATCTCCATTGCATGAATCGCACTTACCATCTTTCACAGGAGGATTAAACTCGATATGATAGACCCTCTTGCATCCCTCGCAAGACCTTCTTCCTGAAAGACGCCTTATCAGTTCATCATCCCCGATCTCAAAGAAGAGGACCCTGTCAATCGATTCCCCTCTCTGTTTAAGGATTTTCTCCAGGGATTCAGCCTGCAATATGCTGCGCGGAAAACCATCAAGTATATAACCCTTTCTGCAGGAATCCGTCCCAAGCCGCTCCCTGATCAACTCCACAACCAGGTCGTCAGGAACCAGTCTCCCGCTATCCATATACTCCTTTGCCTTAAGCCCAAGGGGAGTCTTTTTTCCCACTGCATCCCTAAGTATATCCCCTGTCGAGATCTTGTCCATCTCGTACCTATTAGACAAGATCTGGGCCTGTGTACCTTTACCTGCACCAGGAGGCCCAAGAAGTATCAGCCTCATCAGCCACTCCTCCCCCTCAGCCTTCCCTTCTTCATAAAACCTTCATAGTGCCTTGTGATAAGGTGGGATTCGATCTGCTGGGCTGTATCAAGTGCGACACCTATCACTATCAGCAAGGAGGTCCCGCCAAAAGAAAATGGAACTCCTAACCTGTAAATCAGTATCTCGGGGATCACGCATACAATTGACAGATATAAGGCCCCGACAAAGGTGATCCTTGTCAGTACCTTATATATATAATCAGTTGTCTTCTGTCCGGGCCTTATACCCGGAATAAAACCTCCGTACTTCTTCATATTGTCTGCGATATCCACCGGATTTAAGACTACTGCAGTATAGAAAAAGGCAAAGAAGATTATTAATCCGACATATAGAATCGTATGAAAGACCGACCCCGGGGAGAGGTTCCTTCCAAAGGCCTGTATCCACGGAACAGTGATAAATCCTGCAACTGTTGCCGGGAATGCGATGAGCGAGGAGGCAAATATGGGAGGGATCACCCCGGCCGTATTTATCTTGAGGGGTATGTGCGTGGACTGTCCCCCATACACCTTCCTTCCGACAATGCGCTTGGCATACTGTACGGGAATTTTCCTTCTGCCGCTTTCAAGAAAGACGATAGCACCAATAACTGCAACTACCATTATACCCAGAATGAGCAAAAAAATGAGATTCAGTTGGCCGGTCTCGAAGAGCCGATATGTATTTATAATGGCATTTGGCAGCCTGGCAGCTATCCCTGCAAAAATAATAAGTGAGATCCCGTTCCCGATCCCTCTTTCAGTCATCTGTTCCCCAAGCCACATAAGGAAGGCAGTACCGGCCGTCAATGTAATCACCGTCATAATGCGGAATGACCAGCCCGGAAACTGGACAAAAACCCCCTTGTTCATCCCTTCAAGACCAACTGCTATGCCAAATGACTGGACAATGCTTATCAATATCGTCCCATATCTTGTATACTGAATGATCTTCTTTCTTCCCCTCTCCCCCTCCTTTGCCAGTTTGGCCAGAGAGGGAACCACCACTGTCAGAAGTTGCAGGATAATGGAGGCGCTTATGTAAGGCATGATCCCCAAGGCCAATATAGTCAACCTTGACAGTGCGCCCCCTGAAAATATATCGAGGAAGCCTAAAAGCGCCCCACCTTTCTCCTTCAAAAACTGGCTGAGGGCCTCATTGTTTATCCCTGGTGTGGGTATATGGGCGCCTACCCTGTATACTGCAAGCATAAGGGCGGTAAAGATTACCCTTTTGCGTAGTTCCTGGATCTTAAAGATATTTTGGATGCTGGTTATTAGCCTTTCAAGCAACTACAATACCTCCGCCTTCCCACCAGCGGCCTGAATCTTTTCCAAAGCGCTCTTGCTAAACTTATGGGCCTTGATCGTCAAAGGCTTATTAATCTCGCCATCCCCAAGTATCTTAACGGCCTTAGCCGATTTCTTTATTATCCCTGCCTCCTTTAAGAGATCTGGGGTTACCGCCTTCTTACCGTCAAACCCTTCCAGTTTCTCTAGATTTATGATGGAAAAATCCTTCTTGAAGATATTTACAAACCCCCTCTTTGGCATCCTTCTTACCAGGGGCATTTGCCCGCCTTCAAACTCAGCCCCCTTCCCCGCTCCCGATCTAGCCTTATATCCCTTATGCCCCTTGCCTGATGTCTTCCCATGTCCCGACCCAGGGCCCCTTCCAACCCTCTTCGGTTTCTTTTTCGACCCCTCCTGCGGACTTAATTCACCTAATTTCATGACTCCTTCACCTCCACTAGATGGGGAATCTTATTTACCATTCCCCTTATCTCAGGGATGTCCGGAAGGACTACACTGCTGTTTATCCTCCTAAGTCCCAACCCCCTCACTACAAGCCTCTGCTTCTCCGGCCTACCTATACAGCTTCTTTTCAGTGTGATTGTTATGGTCTTTTTCTTCTTCATTATACTCCCCTAGCCGGCCTCGACGACCTCGGTCTGCCTTGATCTTTTTATCTCCTCTGAATTCCGTAATTTGCTCAGGCCATCCAGTGTAGCCTTCACTACATTAAGTGGGTTTCCGCTACCAAGACACTTGCTTATTATATTCTGTATCCCGACTTTCTCCATAACAGCCCTTACAGCCCCTCCGGCAATTATTCCTGTACCGGCTGCTGCAGGCTTAAGAAGTACATCCTCTGCCCCATAATGACCTACAACGTCAAATTGGATCGTTGAGTTCCACAACGGTACTTTGATCAGGCTTTTTTTTGCCTTCTCAACAGCCTTTCTTATTGCCTCCGGCACCTCTGCAGCCTTGCCTTTCCCTGCCCCGATAAATCCATTCCCGTCACCAACTACAACAAGGGCAGTAAAACTAAACCTCTTCCCGCCTTTCACTACCTTGGCTACACGATTTATGTATATAACCTTATCTTTTAGTGCCAGCTCATCAGGTTTAACCCTCTCCAAAAATCTCTCCTTTAAAAATCGATTATTGTTATGTTAAATAACAAGTCCTGTCTCCCTTGCTGAATCGGCAAGTGCCTTTATCTTTCCATGATATATATAGCCGCCCCTGTCAAATACTACCTTTGTAATATTCGCTTCAAGCGCCCTCTTGGCAAGCAGTTGACCTACCTTTTTGGCAGCCTCAATATTGCCCCCTGTCTTGATATCCTTCGCGAGTCCTCTATCCAGACTGGATGCACTAACCATGGTCCGGCAGGCCAGATCATCTATTATCTGGGCATATATATTAGTATTGCTCTTAAATACATTTAACCTTGGAAGATCCGGTGTCCCGAAGATCTTTTTTCTGACCCTCCGGTGTCTCCTCTCCCTCGCCTTGATCTTTTTATTCATATTCAGAATCATAGTCGCTATTTTCCTTTTCCTGTCTTTCCCTCTTTCCTTATGATCTTTTCATTGCTATACTTTATACCTTTCCCTTTATACGGCTCCGGTTCCCTGATTGCCCTTATGTTGGAAGCAACCTGCCCTACAAGGAATTTATCGATCCCCCTGATAGTAATTATTGTCTGCTTGTCAACTGAGGCGCTTATTCCATCAGGCAACGGAAAGTTTACAGGATGGGAAAATCCGAGATTCAATACCAACGTCTTTCCCTGGACCTGGGCCTTGTAACCAACTCCGTTTATCTCCAGAACCTTTTCGTACCCCTTTGTAACGCCATCGATCATATTGGCTATCTCGGTACGAGTAACACCGTGAAGGGACCTGTCCTCTCTTTCATCAGACGACCTTGATACTACAATGTTTCCATCTTCCATGGAGAGATTAATTTTCGAAGAGACATCCCGGCTGAGGCTCCCCTTGGGTCCCTTTATGTCTACATGGCTCTTAGAGATCTTAGCCTCTACCCCTGAAGGTATCAATATCTTTCTTTCGCCGATCCTAGACATTCAACCCTACCCTACCAGACATAACAGATTACCTCCCCGCCGATATTGTTCTTCCGGGCCTCCTTATCAGTCATGATCCCGCTGGATGTCGAAACTATGGCAATTCCAAGGCCCCTCTTTACCGGTGGAATCTCTTTTGTACCGGCATAGACCCTTCTTCCCGGCTTACTAACCCTTGTGAGTCCACTTATAACCGGCCTCTCTTCTTCAGTATATTTAAGGAAAAGCCTCAGGACATCCAGTCCCTCCTCCTTTGAAGCTTTAAAACCCTTTAAGAAACCTTCTTCCCTCAATATCCGGGCAATTTCCACCCTTATCCTCGAGGAAGGAAGATCAACCTCTTCAATGCGCCTCATGCTTGCGTTCCTGATCCTCGTAAGCATGTCAGCAATAGGATCTGTCATTGTCATATATCTACTCCCATAAAACTACCAGCTTGATTTGATTACCCCAGGTATATCCCCTCGCAGACTTAGGTTCCTGAAACAGATCCTGCACATGTCAAATTTCCTGAGATATCCCCTGACCCTGCCGCAAAGCGGACACCTGTTGTATTCTCTTACCTTAAATCTTGAATCTTGCTGAGCCTTTATTATAAGCGCTTTTCTAGCCACCTTTTCCCCTCAATTCCTAAATGGCATTCCAAGGAGCCGCAGGAGTGCCTTGGCCTCCTCATTAGTTCCGGCCGTGGTTACAATAGTTATGTCCATCCCGTGTACAGCCATAATCTCATCATATTTTATCTCAGGAAATATCAGCTGCTCTTTTAGGCCAAGTGTATAATTTCCGTTACCGTCAAAAGACTTACCTGATACACCCCTGAAATCCCTTATCCTGGGAAGGGCTACATTTAGAAGCCTCTCCAAAAATTCATACATCATATCTCCCCGTAAGGTCACCTTGCACCCTATCGGCATACCCTCCCTAAGCTTAAAACCTGCAATAGACTTTTTTGCCTTTGTCAAAAGCGGCTTCTGTCCGGTAATAAGAGAGATCTCCTTAACTGCCGCATCTAACATCTTAACGTTCGCTATGGCCTCGCCCATGCCTACATTTATCACAATCTTCTCCAATCGAGGCACTTCCATTAGATTCTTATAGGAGAACTCCTTCTTTAAGGCCGGAACCACTTCTTTTTTGTAGACACCCTTAATCGACACCATCTACCTACCCCTTATCTATGATCTCTCCACATTTCTTGCAATACCTAAGCTTCTTACCCGAATCGATAACCTTTATCCCGGTTCTGGATGGCTTGCTGCAGTTGCCGCATATTACCATTACGTTGGAGATATCTATCGGGTTCTCCCTTTCTATAATTCCACCCTCTTTGTATCTCTGGCTGGGTTTCGTGTGCCTCTTGATCAGATTTAACTTCTCAATCAGGACCCTATGTTCCTTAGAGTTTACAGAAAGGACCCTCCCGGACTTCCCTGTCTCCTTACCGGTTATGACCATTACCTGATCACCCTTCTTTATGTGTACATTCAATCCCATCTTAATCCCTTTATCCTTACAAGACCTCGGGTGCCAGTGATATTATCTTCATGAACTTCTTCCACCTGAGTTCTCTTGCTACGGGCCCGAAGATCCTGGTGCCGACCGGCTCTCCCTGGGCATTTATAAGTACCGCAGCATTATTGTCAAATTTGATGTACGAACCATCACTCCTCTTCACGCTTTTTACCGTCCGCACAACGACTGCCTTTGCCACCTCTCCCTTCTTTACTGTGGCCTCCGGAGCTGCCTCTTTGACGGTAACCACTATTATATCGCCCAGCGAGGCATACCTCCTCTTTGAACCACCCATGACATGGAAGCACATTACCTTCTTTGCCCCCGAATTATCCGCAACATCTAGCATTGTATGGAGTTGAATCATCTCTCTTAAGCCTCTTTAGTAGCCGCGTTTGGCGCTTCCAAGCTGGACCTTCCAACTATCTCAACAACCCTCCACCTCTTATCCTTACTGAGAGGTCTTGTCTCTTCCATCCTGACCCTATCACCTAAGCGGCATTCATTCTTCTCATCATGCACCTTGAATCTTCTTACCTGCTTTATGATCTTTTTATATCTTGGATGGCTAAAAATCCTTTCGATCACAACTATGCGTGTCTTATCCATACCTGTATTTACTACTTCGCCAATGCATGTCTTTCTCTTTCCCATCTTAATCAGCCCGATCTTCTCTTTTCATTTAAGATTGTCTCTATCCTTGCTATATCCCTTCTTACTTGCCCGAATCTCGCAGGGTTTTCATTCTTTCCCGAGACTTGCTGAACCCTTAAGTTAAAGAGTTCTCTTTTCAGGTCCAGCCTCTTTCCCGTCAACTCTTCTTTTGTAAGATTACGTGTCTCTTTCATGTCCATTAGAATTCGCCCCTTACCACAACTTTGGTAGCGATCGGGAGTTTGTGTGAAGCCAACCTAAATGCCTCTTCCGCAGTCTCCTTCGGCACACCATCCATCTCATAGAGGATCCTGCCGGGCTTAACCACTGAAACCCAGTATTCCGGATTTCCCTTCCCCTTTCCCATCCTCGTCTCTGCCGGCTTTTTTGTGATGGGTTTATCGGGGAATATCCGTATCCAGACCTTGCCTCCCCTCTTAACATGTCTGGTTATTGCAATCCTGGCGGCCTCTATCTGCCGCGCGGTTATCCAACCTGGCTCCAATGCCTTCAGCCCAAACTCACCAAAACTAAGATCAGAGCCCCTGTATGCCTTTCCCGTCATCCTTCCTTTATGCATCTTCCTGTGTTTTACCTTCTTAGGACTAAGCATTTATTGACTCTCCAAACCCGGCGCTCTCTCTTTCCATTGTGCCTTCAGGTATAATATCACCCTTGTATATCCATACCTTCACCCCGATCTGGCCCATCATGGTCCTGGCTTCAGCAAACCCATAATCGATATCAGCCCTAAGTGTATGGAGGGGCACGCGTCCCTCCCTGTACCACTCTGTCCTCGCAATCTCCGCACCAGCGAGCCTTCCGGCACAGTTTATCTTTATTCCCTCAGCACCAAGCCTCAGGGCGGCCGCAACTGATTTCTTCATCGCCCTTCTGAAAGCCACCCTCTTTTCAAGTTGCATGGCAACATTCTCTGCTACAAGCTGGGCATCCAATTCCGGTTTCTTTATCTCTTTAATATTTATATATATCTTCTTTTTTGTCAGGGCCTCCAACTCATTCTTAAGTTTATCGACCTCTGTCCCTCTCCTTCCGATTATGATCCCTGGCCTGGCCGTACTAATAGTAATTTTCGCCTGATCAGCTGAACGCTCAATCTCGATCTTGGGGACACCTGCATGATACAGCTTCTCTTTAACTATCTTTCTTATCTTTAAGTCTTCATGGAGAAGACTACTATATCCCTTCTCAGCAAACCACTTTGAATTCCAGGTTTTTATGTAACCGAGCCTATATCCTATAGGATGAACCTTGTGACCCATATTGTTATTACCTGCCCCCCTTCTTCTCTTGTACTCCCCCTTTGGGTGATAAACCAAGAGTAATGTGGCTTGTTCTTTTCTTTATCGGATTTGCTCTTCCCATAGGACCGGGCTGGACCCTCTTTAATGTCGGTCCTCCGTTAACATATGCGGTAGAGACCCATAAGGTATCGGGATCTCCTATCTCCTTTACCTGGGCATTTGCCAGTGCCGATTTTAAAACCTTTTCAACTACCTTTGCCGCATGCCGCTTTAGAAATCTAAGCATATTTAATGCCTCACCGGCCTGTTTATCCCTGATAAGATCTACTACTAGCCTTACCTTCCTCGGTGCCACACGGGCATGTTTCAACGTTGCTTTAGCTTCCATCTTTCTTCTGTTTATCCCTTAAATATCTTCTTGTTTCTGTCCAATGACAGGACATTAGGAGGCCGCGTGATAATTATTTACGCACCGCCGGTGCCTTCTCCGTCTTCGCTGATCCGTGCCCTCTGAAGAATCTTGTCGGAGAAAATTCTCCGAGCTTATGTCCAACAAGATTCTCTGTTACGTATACCGGAATAAATTTCTTGCCATTATGTACGGCAAACGTATGGCCAATCATATCCGGTGTAATTGTGGATCTCCTCGACCAGGTCTTGATAATCTTCTTTTCATTGGCCTGGTTTAGCTTCTCAATCTTTTCAAGAAGACTCTTTTCGACAAAGGGTCCTTTTTTTACCGATCTAGGCATAGAAATACCTCAATAAAAATCATTTCCTCTTTCTGATTATAAATTTATCTGTCTCCTTGCGTCTCCTGGTCTTATAGCCCTTGGTCAGCTGTCCCCAGGGAGATACAGGATGGGGATTACCCTGCCCGGCTTTTCCTTCCCCTCCACCATGGGGATGGTCAACCGGATTCATCGCAACGCCCCTTACTTTGGGCCGCCTTCCTAACCACCGGGATCTGCCGGCCTTACCGATAGAAACATTTTCGTGATCGGAATTTCCTACCTGTCCGATAGTTGCCATACACTCCTTGTGGACCATCCTTACCTCGCCGGAGGCAAGCTTCAGATGTACATAGTTCCCCTCTTTTGCTGTAAGCTGAGCACCATTACCTGCGCTCCTGGCAATCTGTCCACCCTTTCCCTTCCGTAACTCTATATTGTGAATGGTGGTGCCAAGGGGTATGTTAATCAACGGGAGGGCATTTCCTGTCCTTATCTCTGCATTCTTGCCCGACATAACAATATCTCCAACCTGCAACCCCTCCGGAGCAATAATATATTTTTTTACCCCATCGGAATAATTAAGGAGGGCTATTCTTGCAGATCGGTTAGGGTCGTACTCTATGGCCGCAACCTTGGCTGGTATGTCTTCCTTGTCCCGCCTGAAATCGACTATCCTGTAAATCCTCTTGTGTCCGCCGCCTCTGTGGCGGATTGTCATTTTGCCGATATTATTCCTTCCTCCGGAGGGGGGGAGGAAAACACTAAGGCTCTTCTCCGGTTTTTTCTTTGTTATTTCATCGAAGGTCAATACGGTCTGCGACCTTCTTCCAGGCGATGTAGGTTTATATTCCTTTATCGGCATCTGCTCTTTCCTTACATACCCTCAAATAGTTCAAGTTTTTCACCCTTTTTCAGGGTGATTATGGCCTTTTTCCAGTCAGGTCTCTTGCCAGCAAATCTGCCAAGTCTCTTCTTCTTGCCAAGAAGATTCATTACATTGATAGACGCAACCTTGACCTTAAAAACCTCCTCAACAGCCTTCTTTACCTCTATCTTATTTGCCCTCTTGTCAACAACAAAGGCCACCCTGTTTTCGCTCTCCTTCAAGGCCGTCATCTTTTCTGTAAGTAAAGGCTTAATCAGTATGTCGTATGGACTTCTACTCATGACCATGTCCCAGCAAGCTTTTCAATGTCCTTTTTATTGATTAAGAGATACTTATGATAGAGGATATCATATAGATTAAGGCGGTTTATCTGGATAACTTTTACATTTTGTATGTTACCCGCTGCCCTCTCTATCTTTTCATCCGCTCCATCCAGTATTATCAATGTCTTCTCCTTCAAACCCAGCCGCTCCAGTCTCTCACAAAGGAGCTTTGTCTTTGCCTCGGGGAGCGAAATATCGTCAACCACTACAAACTCGCCATCATTTAATTTTGCCGTAAGGGCACTTGATATTGCTGCCCGATGCTTCTTTTTTGGGATATTATAAGAATAGTCCCGCGGCAATGGACCAAAAGTAGTTCCCCCTCCCTTCCAGAGAGGAGACCTTGACGAACCTGCTCGGGCCCTTCCCGTCCCCTTCTGTTTCCATGGCTTCTTCCCGCCGCCAGACACAAAACCCTTGGTCTTCGTTGACGCTGTCCCCTGCCTCATTGAGGCCATCTGCATCACCAAAACCTCGTGGACAAGGGGTTTATTTATATCTGTGGCGAATAACCGATCACTGAGGCCCATCATTCCAACGCCCTTCCCTTCGCTATTTCTTACCTCAATTTCCGGCATCTTTGCAGTACCCTTCCTATCCCTTTACTGATCTCTTGATAATCAATAATCCGCCCGGGCTCCCGGGAATAGCACCCTTTATAAAGAGGAGATTATTCTCCTTCTTAATATCAACTATCTGAAGGCCCTGGACTGTAACCCTCTCGGCACCCATATGTCCTGGCAGTCTTTTGTTCTTTCTCACCCTGGAGGGGTGTGAACTGCCACTGCCGATAGAACCAGGCTCCCTGTGGAACATGGAACCGTGTGTAGCCGGGCCGCCTGAGAAGTGGTGCCTTTTCATAACACCGGCAAAACCCTTCCCCTTTGATATACCGGTAACATCTACCATTTCACCGACTTTAAAGATATCAACATTGATCTCATTACCTACATTAAGTGCATCCATACCGCCCTTAAACTCCCTCAAATGCCTGCATGGATTAACATTTGCCTTTTTATAATGTCCCTTAACCGGTTTTGTTACCCTCTTCTCCTTGATCTCCCTGAAGGAGATCTGAACAGCATCATACCCATCACTGGTCTGAGTCTTTTTCTGGACAACCTTACATGGACCCGCTTCTACCACTGTAACTGGCGCAACGTCCCCATTTGCAAGGTATATCTGGGTCATTCCGAGTTTTTCTCCAATAATCCCTTCAATCATCTTTATGTCCTAATCCTTACAATAAACTAGAGTTTTATCTCCACGTCTACACCGGCGGAGAGATTCAATTTCATAAGGGCATCTACCGTCTCTGGGGTCGGCTCAAGAATGTCAATCAGCCTCTTATGCGTCCTTATCTCAAACTGTTCCCTCGATTTCTTATCCACATGAGGCGAGCGGAGCACCGTAAACTTGTTTATCTTTGTGGGCAGCGGAATAGGTCCTGCTACCTTCGCCCCGGTCCTCTTCACCGTATCCACAATCTCCAGCAAAGACTGATCCAAGACCCTGTAATCGTAACCCTTTAATCTTATTCTAATTTTCTGTCCCATAAGGTCCTCTATTTAAAGGGGCTTGCGTCGCCCCCTCCACCGGCAAAGCCGGATGGAGCCTCC
>CAYZUL010000067.1:0-15527 GCA_964481895.1 uncultured Nitrospirota bacterium
GTCCCCAACGCCCCCTCTTATCCCCCTCTTTGGCAAAGAGGGGGAAGGGGGAGTTGTTCTCATTTGTCTCTGTCATAAGCTCCGTTCTATAACAATAAGGCTCCTCTTTAATGGGGACAAGGGGAGCCTGAACCGGAATATTGCCTTAATAGATATAGGAAGATCAAGGGCCAGAAGCCGCGAGATCTCATTGTCAATATCCCAGCCCTTTCCTGCGATGATCCTTCCGCCGGGTCTTAATATAGGGAGGCTGCTTTTTACCAGCTTGTCAAGCCTTGCAAATGCCCTTGCCACGACTATATCGGACATAATGGAGGGGTCTGACAATGGATCTAATTCCTCGATCCTGTTGTTTACTATCTTTACATTATTAAGCCCCAGGAGGCCTATTATATGATGTAAAAACGATGCCTTTTTACTGGAGGATTCTATCAGGGTAAGCGTTGTAGATCCAAGATATATCTTAAGGGGGATACCGGGGAACCCTGCCCCTGTGCCGATATCAGCTATCTTTTCCTCTTTGAGGGTAAAGGCCTTAAGAAAGGCAAGTGAGTCTAAAAAGTGCGCTATTACTATGTCCTCTGGTTTTTCTATGGAGGTGAGGTTTGTTTTTTTGTTCCACCTGATGAGCTCGGACATATAGATGATGAGGGCCTCTGACATCCGATCTGTAAGTCTAAGTCCAAGCGCCTCTGTCCCTTTGCCTAAGGCCTCTTGTGACTTCAATCTCTACGCACCATTTAGATCCCTCTTTCTTTGATCCTGCTCTAGCGCTACCAAGAGGATCGAGATGGCCGCCGGGGTGACCCCGGAGATCCGAGATGCCTGCCCTAAAGATATTGGCATGATTGTGCAAAGCTTTTCTTTTACCTCCTTTGACAGGCCGCTTAATCTTTCATAGTCAAACCCTTGAGGTATCCTCCGTTCTTCAAACTTCTTAAACCTATCAATCTGCGAGTGCTGTCTTTTAATATAACCTTCATACTTGATCTCAATCTCGATTGCCTGGATAATATCATTTAATAACTCCCCACTCCCCTCTTTGATAAAGGGGGGTAAAGGGGGGGTTAGTGTTTCATTTTCCATTAATAATCCGGAGAGGCTGACACCCGGTCTCTTCAGCGCCTGAGCCAGGGTAATATATTCTCCGCTCTCCTCATTCCTTGTCTTGATAGAATTAAGCCTGCTGATCCCATCTTTGATCGCCTCTTTTTTCTCCGTCATTCTATTGCATCTCTCCTCGTCAATAAGTCCTATGCGGTATCCCTTTTCCATGAGGCGGAGATCGGCATTGTCGTGGCGCAATAAAAGCCTGTATTCGGCCCTGGATGTAAACATCCTGTAAGGCTCATCGGTCCCCTTTGTCACAAGGTCATCTATGAGCACACCTATGTAAGCCTCAGACCTATCGAGGATAAGGGGTTCTTCTCCCTTTATCTTCAGGACTGCATTTATCCCTGCCATTATCCCCTGGGCAGCCGCCTCCTCATAACCGGATGTCCCGTTTATCTGCCCTGCATGATAGAGCCCTTCTATCTTCTTTGTCTCGAGTGTGGGCTTAAGCTCTGTCGGCAATACAAAATCATATTCAATGGCATATCCTGGCCGGAGCATCCTTGCCCTTTCCAGCCCGGGTATCGTCTTTAGAAAGGCCATCTGGGTATCTATGGGGAGGCTTGTAGATATCCCGTTTGCATAGTATGATACAGATCCCCTCCCTTCAGGCTCAAGGAAGACCTGGTGCCTCTCCCTTTCGGGAAATCTGACCACCTTATCCTCTATTGATGGGCAATATCTTGGCCCCCTTCCAACTATCCTTCCGCAGTAAAGGGGTGATCGGTCAAGATTGTCTCTTATTATCTTATGGGTCTCATTATTGGTGTATGTGAGGTAGCAGGGGACCTGTTCCAGGTTAAGTGTCCCGGTAGAGTATGAGAATGGAGAAGGCGGCTCATCTCCATACTGAGGGATCATGCAGGAAAAATCGATGCTCTCCCTGTCGATCCTTGGAGGCGTCCCGGTCTTAAGGCGTCCCAAAGCAAGGCCAAGCTCCTCCAGGGAGGAGGAGAGCTCCTCTGATGCCGGCTCACCGCACCTCCCCGCGGGCATCCTCCTCTCACCTATATGGATAAGTCCTCGCAGGAATGTGCCGGCAGTCAGGATGACGGATTTTGCATTAATCTTTATGGCACGGTCTGTAGTCACACCTGTAACCCTGTCAGATCTTGTGTCTATTCTTGACGCGCATCCCTCTATGATATCAAGGTTTTTCCGGGCCTCCAGGGACCTCCTCATGGCAATAGAATAGGCCTCCTTGTCTGCCTGCGCCCTCAAGGCCCGGACAGCAGGCCCCTTCCTTGTATTAAGCATCTTGAACTGGATCCCTGTCATATCAGTAATCCTCGCCATCTCACCTCCCAGGGCGTCTATCTCCCTTACAAGATGGCCTTTTGCAATCCCTCCTATTGCCGGATTGCAGGACATCCTGGCAATAGACTCACGGCTTATCGTGATGAGGGCAGTATCAGCGCCCATCCGGGCGGAGGCAAGCGAGGCCTCACATCCGGCGTGCCCACCGCCTATTACTACTACATCATATGCTTTTTGGATCCTCATTTCCCTATACAGAATCTGCTGAAGATCCTCTCAAGGAGATCATCGCCTATCTTTTCGCCGATTATCTCACCCAAGAAATCTATCGCATCCCTTATGTCTATGGCCTGGAACTCCTCTGTTACGCCAAGATCCAGCGATGATACCATCCTCTTAAGGGATTCTTTTGATCTTGCGAGGAGGTCTTTGTGCCTCAGATTGATGGTGATCCCGGACTCTATCCGGCCGATACCGGAGTCAACGGCAAGGCCGTAGATAGATGCCTCCAGCATGGCTATCCCTATCCCTTCTGTGGCCGAGATAGTCAGGCATTTGTCATCAGAGAGCAGGGTCTCGATCTCCTTTAAATCGATCTTTACCGGAAGGTCGATCTTGTTTAAGATGATGAACCTCCTCCTCCCCTTTGTCTCGTTGATGATCTTCCTCTCATCAACATAAAGCCTGTCTGACGCATCAAGCATGATGAAGAGGAGGTCGGCCTCATCCATAGCGCCCTTCGCCCTCTTTACCCCTTCCAGTTCTATCGGGTCGCATGTGCCTCTTATGCCGGCCATATCGATAAGCCTCACAGGGATCCCCCTTATATTTATATACTCATCGATTAGGTCCCTTGTCGTCCCCGGTATAGGGGAGACTATGGCCCTCTCCTTTCCGAGCAGCCTGTTCAGGAGACTGGATTTTCCTACATTGGGCCTGCCGGCTATGGCTATCTTATAACCCTCCCTTAAGATCCTTCCCCCCTCATAAAGGCGGATCAGATTGTCGATCCTATCTATGCAACTATGGATTTCAGACCGGATACTATTATTAGGCGGCGCCTCAATATCCTCTTCCGGAAAATCTATATTGACCTCAAGGAGTGAGAGTATGTCAAAAAGTTTCTCTCTGATCCCCCTGATCTCTTCATAGAGTCTGCCTTTTAACTGTGTCGTAGCGGCCTTGAGGGCTGCATCGCTCTTCGCCATTATTATATCCATCACAGCCTCTGCCCGTGTCAGGTCGATCCTGCCGTTTAAGTATGCCCTCTTTGTAAATTCACCCGGTTCGGCAAGCCTTGCACCCATTCTGATTAGAATCTCGAGTGTCCTTTTTATGGGCAAGGGCCCGCCATGGCAGTTGATCTCCACAATATCCTCTCTCGTATAGGTCCTGGGTGCGGCCATGATGGTGAGTAGGGCCTCGTCAATTACCTCTTGTGAATCAGGGTCTATTATCTCGCCGTAGTGGATGGTATGGGTTGGCAGATCAGATAGCTTAAGGCCGGACTTAATCTTAAAGACAGGATCTGCCACCATGATTGCCATGGGTCCGCTGATCCTTATTATGCCAATGCCCCCTTCTCCGATGGGGGTTGATATAGCGCAGATAGTATCCCTTATCCCATCACCCATATTGCCTGACTTGAGCTATGCGGTCTTGAAATATTTATTGGTAATCAGTTGTTGACCTATGGTAAGGACGTTGTTCGTGAGCCAGTAGAGGACAAGCCCTGCGGGGAAATTCAGGAAGAGGAAGGTGAATACGACAGGCATGAGCATCATCATCTTTGACTGCATAGGGTCCGCCTGGGTCGGCTGCATCCATTGCTGGATAACCATGGTGATCCCCATGATTATGGGCAGGACATAGAATGGGTCCTTATCAGAGAGGTCTCTTATCCAGAGGAGGAATGGGGCCTGCCTTAGATCTATGGTCGTGTAGAGGATGTTATAGAGGGCGATAAAGAAGGGGATCTGGAGCAGCATCGGGAGGCATCCTCCAAGGGGATTTGCCTTATTTTTTTTGTATATCTCCATCAATTCCTTGTTCAGCCGCTCTTTGTCGTCCTTGTATTTCTTTTGCAGTTCCTGGATCTTTGGCTGAAGGACCTGCATTGCCTTCATGGATTTATAGCTTTTATGTGTAAGCGGTATGAATAACGCCTTTAGAAAGACGGTAAGAAGTATGATCGAATAGCCATAGTTGTTCGTAAAATAGTAGAGGAACTTTAGTATATAAAAGAGCGGCTTTGCGATAAGCCGGACAAAGACCCAGCTCCCGAAGATAAACCACCCAAAGTCTATGGTCTCGTCAAGATGGACATTCATTGCCTTTAATGCATCATATTCCTTTGGCCCGGCATAGAGGATAAAGGAATCAGGCTTACCAGCAGAACCTGGCCCCTCAATCTTCATGGCAGCGGATACAATCTTGGCCCCTTCCTTATTTATTAGCGCCTTCTTTACATCCCCTTTGGGGATCAGGGCGGATATAAAATATTTCTCCTGGAGGGCTATCCATGAGACCTCCCCTTTGTGTTCGACCTCACCTTCCATCTTACTAAGATTATCCTTGATTACACTGTTATCGACAAGACTCACAGGTCCTACGAACCCGGCAAAATTGGTCCCATTGTTGCCCGTCATACCGAAGTTTGACCCAAGATATATCTTGTAGGCGCTGGATACACCCCCAATGTCAAGTCCTACCTGGTATGTCTCGTTGTCAAAGGTGAGCCGCTTGGCGATCTTTTTACCTGTTACCGTGTCCTGGTATGAAAACTCGACAGAGCCTGTTTTCCGTTCTCTGCTTAAGAGGAGATCCTTGCCGGAAACCTCGAAAGGACTATCCAAGGCCCTTGTTGCCCCCTGCTGATCCTCCATGTATATCGAAAGTGGTGCGATCCCGCCCTTTCCATGGGGGAGGAGTTCGATCCTGCTTCCATCAGGAAGGGTATATTTTTTAAGCTCCCACCTTTTTATCACACCTCCGATGTTGGAGAGCTTCACCCTCATAAGGTCTGTATCTACTATTATCTCCTTTTCTTCTATCGCCTGACCTAAAGGGGTTGCAGGTTGCAGTACCTGCGCTTTTGTCTCCGGTTCAGATGATGTGACAGCGGCTTCCTCCTTTTTCCCATCGACCTTCCTTGTCCCTTTTATGAGATACTTCTCGACAATAAAGGGGTATACCAGCATGATCAATAAGGAGATTACCAGAAAAATTACGGCCCTTTTTCCCATTCTTAGCTCAAACCTCAATCATTTATATAGATTTTGCAAGCAGCGCGACGCTGGATCTTTTTACTTGGCCTCCTGAATGCCCACTATCTTCACATCAAAGTATAGCGTCTTTCCGGCAAGAGGGTGGTTAAAATCGAGTATAACTGTTTTATCCTTAATCTCTTTTACCTGGGCATGAAGGACCTGGCCATTTGCATCCTCTCCCTGGATATGCGCCCCTACTGTCAGGCCCTCCGGGGGGAGTTCTTCCTTGTTTACCTCAACAAAGGCCTCCTGATCAACCAGACCATACCCTTCTTCAGGTTTTACCGTAACCTGTCTGACCTCTCCTGTCTTCATCCCCTCAAGCCCATTCTCAAGGCCCGGAATTATATGATGGGCGCCCTGGGTGAAGATCAACGGTTCGGCGCCTACATTAGAATCCACTACGCTTTTGTCCTCGAGCGTTAGCGTATACTCAATGGATACCTCTCTTCCAACTGCAACTGTCATCTCTTCCTCTCCTTTCATAGACTCGCCCCTTGCGGCGGTCTGGTTCATAAAAATAGAGATACAAAGGATGGACAAAGAGACAATCCATCTCATGATCCCGTACTTTCCCATTTTTATCTCCTCCCTAGGAGCCGTTAAGCGTTTCCAGTCCATCCCTAATGACGGGCGATTTTATCCTGTTTAGCGTTGAAAAACAAGACCCTTTTTTCTGCCCTTTTTTTTATCGTCTCCTTCCAGGGTAAAATCTATGGTCCTGCCCTCAATGTCTACCCGCTTTACCCTTACCCTCACCTTATCACCCAGCCGGAAGATTCTTTGGCTATGTTCGCCGATAAAGGCATGCTGCTTTTCATGGTAGACATAATAGTCGTCAGATATAGTGCTCACCCGGACCAGGCCTTCCACAAAAAGGGCCTCCAGCTCGACAAAGAAGCCGTATGCAGTAACCCCTGTTATGAAACCATCATGTTCCTCTCCCTCCTTATCTGCCATAAACCTGACCTTTTGACGGTTTACTGATTCCCGCTCGGCCTCCATTGCCAGGCGTTCCCGCTCGGAGGTATGGAGTGCAATGTTTGGGAGGATCTCCTTCCAGCGTTCGGCCCGTTTCCTGGCCAATGCCTTTTTCCTTCCGACCTCACGAAGGATCCGGTGGACTATCAGGTCCGGATACCTGCGTATAGGGGAGGTAAAGTGTGTATAGAATTCCGCGGCAAGACCAAAGTGCCCCAGGTTTTCAGCAGAATAGCGTGCCCGTTTCATGGATCGGAGCAGGACATGATTGATCAGGCGCTCCTCAGGCGTATCCTTAACCCTATCCAGGATCTCTGAGAGGGTCAACGGCCTGATACCTCCCGAGACTGGCAGCCGGATGCCAAAGTTGTGAATAAACTCGCTGAAGGCGATCATCTTTTCAGGATTGGGTTCTTCATGGATACGGTAGAGGAAGGGTATCTCAAGGCGGCAGATATGCTCGGCAACCGTCTCGTTGGCGGCCAGCATGAACTCCTCAATGATCCGGTGCGCAATATTCCTCTCTTCTTTGATGATGTTGACGGGTTCTCCCTGCATGTCGAGGACTATCTCAGGCTCAGGCAGGTCGAAATCAAGGCTTCCCCTGCGGATCCTTTTGGCATAGAGCCTTCTGCTCAGCGCCTCCATCAGCTCAAACATCCGGATCATCGGTTTGTATCTTTTTGTGATCTCCTGGTCCCGGTCGACCAGGATCTGCCGGACAGCGGTATAGGTCATCCGCTCATTACTTTGGATCACGCTATCGTAGATCTTATAGGAGGTGCGGTTACCTTCTGAGTCAAAAAACATTTCAGCAGTCATGGTAAGGCGGTCTACCTTTGGATTGAGGCTGCAGATCCCGTTTGAAAGCCGCTCAGGAAACATAGGGATGACTGCATCGGGAAAATAGACACTGGTGCCACGGCCAAAGGCATCGAGGTCGAGCGCTGACCCTTCTGCGACATAGTGACTGACATCGGCAATATGAACAAAGAGGCGAAACCCCCTGTCCGGCATCTGTTCTATGGAGACAGCATCATCAAAATCTCGGGCCCTCTCCCCATCTATGGTAACCGTTTGAAGATCACGCAGGTCGGCCCTTCCTGCGAGCATCTCAGTCATCACCTCTTCGGGGATATGCTCAGACTCTTCCAGGACATCAGGAGGAAACTCCCTTTGAAGATTATACTCCTCTATTACGGCCTCTGTTTCAATCCTGGCATCTGTCGACCTTCCCAGTATTCTAATGATCTTCCCCTGCGGGTTCCGGTTCTTTGTCGGATAGCTGGTGATCTCGGCTACAACCATATCTCCTTCTTTGGCCCTCTTTATCTCGCCATGCAGGATGTAGATGTCCTGATTGATACGTTTATCTGAGGGGACCACGAATCCGAACCCCCTGCCGCTTTCAAACCTCCCCACGATCCTGGTATGTGTCCGCTCAAGCACCCGTATGATCCTTCCCTCAAGGTTACCGCCTTCCTTCCGGGCCTCAATACGTGCAACCACCTTATCCCCGTGCATGGCCCCTTCCATGTTCCTTGAGCCGATATAGATATCCCCTGTTCCGGGTTTGTCAGGTATAACAAATCCATACCCGTCCGGATGTCCTTTTAGTTGCCCTGAGACCAGGCTCATCTTCTCGGGCAGTCCATACCGGTTTCCCTTGGTGCGGACGATCTCTCCTTCCCTGGTCATCTTGCGGAGAAGCTTTTTGAATGTATCCCGGTCCTCTTTAGGTATAGACAGCGTTCGTATCAGCTCCGGCATGAGCATTGGGTGGTCTGATTTTTCCCTGATCTTCTGGAGGACCTCTTCTTGTGTGAACATAGATTTACCCCGTTAGTTTGTCCTATTATACCCCAATCCTCTGTATTGGTATAGCTTTTTTGGTGCAGGCTGCTGTATAAATAGGGAGGAGAATTTATATGATGCAGATTAAATTTCTTCAGGAACTGATTATTATCTTTGGTCTTTCAATAGTAGTGGTGTTGATTTTCCAGCGTTTCCGCCTTCCTTCGATTATCGGATTTTTGATATCAGGCGCGCTGATCGGCCCTTATGGCCTGAACATGATAGATGATGTAGAACAGGTGAAGGTGCTGGCTGAGGTGGGTGTCGTCCTTCTCCTCTTTACTATTGGCCTTGAATTCTCGCTTGCCCGGCTCTCCCGTATCAGGACCTTTGCCTTAAGCGGCGGTTCCCTTCAGGTCGGCCTTACGATTATCATGACTGCCTTAGTGTTATCTTCCTTAAGGTTTCCCCTCCGTACCGGTCTTTTCTGGGGTTTCCTGCTGGCATTGAGCAGCACGGCAATCGTCCTGAAGATCCTCCTCGACCGCGGAGAGCTTGATACGCCTCACGGCCGGTTGTCCCTTGGGATTCTGATTTTTCAGGATCTCATTGTTGTACCCATGATGCTGGTCGTATCCTTTTTCAGCAGTTCTGTGAATGAAGATCCTCTGGGTATCTCATTTGTCCTGCTAAGATCATTTTTTCTGATAGGCTTGATCATTATCTCTGCCAGATGGCTTGTACCAAAGGTTCTTTTCCTGGTTTCCCGAACCAACAGCAGGGAGCTTTTCGTGATTGCAGTGATCCTGATCTGTCTTGGCATCGCATGGCTGGCCGCAAATAGCGGGCTCTCCCTGGCGCTTGGGGCCTTTATTGCAGGTCTTGTGATCTCTGAGTCGGAGTATAGTCATCAGGCCCTGGCCGATATATTGCCCTTCCGTGACAGTTTCAACAGCCTCTTTTTTGTATCTATCGGGATGCTTTTGGACGTGCGTTTCTTCCTTGATCATACCGTTATGATTCTGGCCATCGCCGCCCTGGTTCTGATACTAAAATGCCTGATAGCCGGCGGGGTGACGCTGGCCCTGGGCTATCCGGTTCAGGTGGCCGCGCTGGTAGGTCTATCTCTGGCGCAGGTAGGGGAGTTCTCCTTTGTCCTGGCACAGACAGGCCAGGATCTGGGTCTGCTGGTGGGGAGCAGTTATCAGCTATTCCTGGTTATATCTATCCTGAGCATGATAGCTACCCCCTTTCTGATCCGGCTGGGTCCCGGGATTTCAGGCCGGGCCGAGTCGCTTAAAGTGAGCATACCCTGGCTTCGGGGCCGCAGGCTTATTGACCTTGAGCCGCAGGGCCTGTTCTTGAAAAATCATGTGATTATCGCCGGCTACGGATTAAATGGCCGGAACCTGGCGCGAGTGCTAAAGGAGACCCGGACCAGCCATGTAATCCTTGATATCTATGGAGAGATAGTCAGGCATGCCCGTCTGCATGACGAGGCCATCTATTTCGGGGATGCTACCCAGATAGAGGTGCTCCATCGCCTTTGTATCAAGGCGGCAAGGGTGCTGGTGCTGGCTATCTCAGATCCCTTCGCAACGCGCAGGGCGATCCAGGCGGCCCGCCAGGCCAATCCGAGTATCCATATCATTGTCAGGACGCGTTATGTTAATGAGGTGGATGAGCTTCTCAGGCTTGGCGCCAATGAGGTAGTCCCGGAAGAACTTGAGACCTCCCTTGAGATCTTTGACCTGGTCCTCAGGCAGTACCATATCCCGCGTATGAAGATCGCAGCAAAGAAGGAGGAATTGCGCAAAGAAGGATACGCAAAGTTGAGGCGGGGAGAGATGGAGGCATTCGTTGGCGGAGGTCTTTTGCCATCCGAGGTAGAGGTGGAACGTTACCGTCTCAAGGAGGATTCCACCGTCATAGGAAAAAGCCTTGGCGAACTGGAATTGCCGGCCAGGACTGGCGCCCTGGTTGTGGCAGTCATCCGGCGTGATGAGACACTATCTAACCCTGGGGGATCCTTTAGGGTCGAATCAGGGGATCTCCTTGTCCTGGCAGGAAAAAGGGAGGAGATAGGCAGGGCAATACATTATCTGGATAGAGGATCTGGGCCCGAACCTTCATAAGGGACATCATCCAGTTGACAACGACCTCAAATGAGACTTATATTATGCGTTACTTGCCAAGGAGGGAAGGATGAGAGAAAAACGGATGGTTATGTATAAAAAGGGGGTATTCTGGTGCCCGCCATGTAATTGTAGATTTGTCCATGAAAATTGGATTGAGCAGTGGAGGATCAGGTGCCCCAAGTGCGGAAGCAGCAGCTCATTTGAAGATACTGCTGTTGAAGAGCATGTGGAAGAGGAGACCAGAAAATACTAAATTAATAATGCTATAATATAACCTGCTTTTAACCATCTCAGCCCTAAGGCTTCTGATTACCCACCTTATTTTGCAAATCAGAATCGTCTGTTGACCATCAATGCCTTAAATCTCTGCATTTTATATGATGCGATATCCTTTAGGACCTACCTTTCAATTCTTGGATGCAGTGAAATCATATTCCAAATTGCTTTGCACGCGAACCTTTGGCTTTTGCCAGCCCTTGTGTTAGAATAAAACTGCCAGAGAGGTTAACATTCATCTACTATCAATCCCTGTAAACGTCCTCTCGGCCCTTCTTAAAGGAAGCCAAGAGAAAGGGATGTTAGATGCGGTTATGCTTGTCATGCCAATGTGATATTTAGGAGGTAAAGGGAATGAAGGAGTTTGATCGTATCACGTTTGATCCAAAAATCATGGGGGGAAGGGCCTGTATCCGTGGGATGCGTATTTCCGTTTCGGTCATTGTCGGTCAAATTGCTTCCGGGGCTGCTTTTGAAGAGATCCTAGAAGGATATCCTGATCTGGAACGTGAGGATATTCAACAGGCCGTCGAATACGCCGCGTGGTTGGCCCAGGAAGAAGTGCATATCGGATAAGAGGTCAAACTCGTGCGTTTTCTTGCAACCCTATTACCATTTCAAGATTATCCAGGTCAAGACCTGAAACCTTTCCTTTGGTGTACCGGTAATTTAATCATGCATCTATAGGGATCATATTCCCTTGATCATAAGGGTAATCTTTATAGCGGTCCACCTCCTTAAATAAATGACATCCTTCTCAACCTCCTCAATCTTTGCTTGACAATAGTTCACAAGTGGTATACTATGCCACTAGTGAAAGCCAAACTTGTAAGGCATGTCAAGGTTAGAGAAGATAACGGCAATATCATAGAGGTCAAGATGTGGCAGATAAACCCTGCAACTGCTAAGCCTCATGGCTATAAATATTCCCTTGTCTACATAGTAAAGGGTAAGCGGATTATCGGTTATGACTATGCTGAGGGCAAAGGGGATCATAGACATTATGGAGGCAAGTTAGAATTATACCACTTCAAGGACTTAAGAAGCCTTGCAGAGGATTTTTACAAAGACATAGAAAGATACAAGGAGGGGAAGTTATGAAGGTGAAGAGGGTTAAGATAGGGATAAAAGGAGCGAAGGATGTTTTAGAGGATTTTATAAAAACAGGTGAGGCGATAGAGAGGGGTGAGCAGGTAAAGAAGGAGAAGGGGGTCTACTTTGAGAGTATAGAGGGATTTAGAAGGGCCCTTACACCAAAGAGGCTTGAACTATTGCACTTAATTAAACAGAGGCATCCCAAAAGCCTTCAGGAGCTTGCAAGAATGAGCAGCAGGGATATGAAAAGTATTGTAACAGATATTGGGATATTAGAAGGACTTGACCTAATTGACATGAAGAGAAATAAAGAAGGACGCAGAGAAACTATGCCGACTGTGGGATACGACAAGATAGCCCTGGAGATAGCGGTTTAGTTGAAAAGAAGGTATCCCGAAGATCACTGTAATAAAATGTTAATAAATCATCCAGAACCCCAGGATTTCAAGGCATAATGCAGGTCAATTGTCCTCAGGGGTTGAATTTCTTGATCTTTAGGGTAGAGATGTTCTTAAAATGCTTAATATTGGCAGTAGCAAGGCTTGCATCTATTGTCATTGCAGTCGCTGCAATCATGGCATCAATAGTCCGTAAACTGTCTGAAGGGGCGTACCTTTCAAGAAGGAGTATCGCCTTGTTGGATACGGCTTCGTCAGGGTGGACTATATGGCAGATGTTTTCCTTGACGAAGCCCTTCACCTTTTTCAGTTCTTCCTTGCTCAGGCATCCTTGAATTAATTCCATTATACAAAGAGAGCTGACGCACCTTTCTTCAAAGGGGACATCAGCGATGAATTCCATCGCCTTTGATTTCCCTCTGAAGTACCAGATCAGGACGTCTGTATCAAATATTACCTTGGAAATCTCTCTTTCCTCTTTTCTTCGACCCATTCGGCCGGTTTTTTCAAGTCCTTTCTATCCTTCCATATCGCAAATCCAACAGGGTTGAACTCTCTTTCGACTTTCTCAAGGGGCTTCAGCAGAGCAACAGACTTTCCTCTGAGGGTAATTACTACTTCGTTGCCTTTTTTGATGTTTGCAAGGATCGATGAGGTCTTGTATCTTAGATCTTTTGCAGTAGCAGTTTTCATATTTCCCTCCAAATATACATTTATAAGTATACACTTTGCGATAAAGATGTCAACTGATTTACACACTTGCCCACCCCTACATATGAAAGAGTACGTCAAGTGTGGGGGTGGGCAAGATTTACATCTTGACGGAGAAGGTTTTATAATTACGACTTACTTAACCGACAAAATTAAAAAGGGGGTTACAGTATATGAAGCCAATCAAGATAGTGTATGACGAAAAAGGCAATGCCCTTCATGTCTGCTTCAGCAATAAGAAGGAGGTTTATTGCAAGGAAAGCGATGTTGGCAAGGAGATTATCTACTCTATTGCCGAGGACGGAAGCATAGTAGGCTTTGAGATACTAAACTACCTTGCCAGGGGCGAGAAAAGACCGTCAAAAGTTTTGCCTGTAAAAACACAGGTATTGAAGGCATCGTAATCTTTATAGCTGGCCACCTCCTTAAATAAATGATATTCTTATGGAGGATATTTTATCAAAATAAGAAAGATATTGGTAGTGCCTTTTGGGTTTTTCTACAGATTCAACGACCTAAATCATCGGCAGCGTTTACGACGTCCGCGGGAGTGATTTGCTAGGCATTTTTCAAAAAAGATAGCATCTTTATTATTTCGTCTTTTTGCAAATTATCTCTTATGCCCTCTTTCACAATCAAATAGTTGACTATTTCTTCTACGGCGAAACTATAAGTTTCTTTGAGTCCCGCTGCAATTGTCCTAATATAATTATCAGAAGGATGGAGAATATTGTCTAAGACAGATTCGTTAGTGATTGTGTAGATAGGCACACCCTCATCTTCACCTAATTGTATTTCTTTGCCGTACCAAGATCAGAGCGACCTTCTTGAACTCTTACTTCCTCATACTGCTCTTTTGTTATTTTCCACATCCTGCAGAAAGTTTTGGTATTCGTATCTTTATAAGGACTGATAAAGGCAACTCCGCCAACATCCCAGTTTTCTGTTTTTGTTATATCTACTGGTAAAGCAAAATAAAGAGGATAGTGAATTGTTATTGGTCTATTGTCTTTTGGTAGAGTTTTATCTGTGCAGCCGATATCAGATCTCCTTCCAAAACGAGGTGTCCCACCTTGTATATAACAAAGAAAACGTTGCTCATTTAAATTTGACCCATATCCGACATACCAAACATAGTCCATAAGAATTCCTCATTTATATGCCTAACCTATGCGTCAGTGACGAGTGCCACTATAAGACGTTAAAAAGCAAAAAGACAATCTTCAAATCTCAAGTCACCGGTCAGCCTAAAAAAATGACTTGTGGCACTAGTTTATGTGCACACAATGGCTTGGGTAATATTTAGTTTATGTAACTATTACTTTATATTGCCAGCAATGTAAGGAATTACTATATAGTCCTGTATTCCAAGGCCATACAAATAATATGAAGTGGAATCTGTTTTTAGCTCAATATATTTAGGTAGTCGGTCATATCTCTTTAAAATCATAATTGCATCACTTATCGTCGAACTAGCTGATAAAGTACGGCTTATTAAAGCCCAACAGAGAATTTCAAATTTCAGCTTACCTTCGTTATTGATAATGCACTCTATATTAGTTTTTGTATTATTCAATAGTGTTTTAATCTTTCGCTGTTGAAATTCTGGGCTTTCATGAAACTTTTCTAATCTTTCAATCCAAGTGTCAGTCCGTTTATCAATTTTATCAATTTCTGATTGTTCTTTATCAAGCCACGATAGTTCGGAGGGTGAAGGATTCGGCACGTAAGAATCAAATAACTCTATCTTTTGAAGTAAAGCCTTTGCTATTTCTATTCTTTCTTGTCTTGAGCCCGCGTTGAATATACCATCTATAAGACTCCCAGTATCTGCGGCCTGAATATTTCCACTTCTGAATACGGTAAGTGCAACAATTAGAAGTAAATATGTTTTCATTTTATGTAGTTGTTCCCCAACTATGTTTATATGTATCCGTTTAAGACCCTAAAAATCTTTCAAGTGCCGTATAAGACGCCTGCAAAAAGGCCTCATTTCAATTATTATCCGTGCGATATCAGCCTGTTGCACCGCTACGGTGTTTTATACGGATCAGCATAACATTCTCCATAACAACCTCAAAGTGCATCAACGGGACTGCGAACGCCCGCCGGTCCGCGGTTGAGTACATGGGTGTAAACCATAGTAGTATATAACTACTACCACTCCCATTTTATTTTGTCAAGTTTTAGGTATTCCCCAAATCCGATTTAGACTTTACAGAACCTTACATTATCTGTCATACCACCTCCTTGTACTCTCTTACCTCACGCTCCAGACGCTCGCCAAGCGCTTCCGCCGTAATATCCAGGTCATACTGTGCCTGTAATCCAAGCCAGAACTCTGCAGAGGTTCCAAAAAATCTTGACAGCCTGAGGGCCGTATCTGCTGTAATTCTCCGCTTTTCCAATACGATCTCGTTTATCCTCCGCGCGGGCACACCAATATTTAAGGCAAGTCTGTTTTGACTTATTCCCATAGGCTTTAAGAATTCTTC
>CAYZUL010000068.1:0-15148 GCA_964481895.1 uncultured Nitrospirota bacterium
CTATGATAGAGATTTCTTATTTTGGGCGTCCAAACAGGGCTGCCAGCTTACCGGCGGCCTCATGATCTACAATAGCAAGCACCTCATCGCCTAATTCAAACTTGGTAGTCCCTCTGGGGATGAGGATCTCACCCTGGCGAATGATGGCGGCGATCACTGAGTTAGAAGGAATTTGAAGGTCTTTTATTGCCATGCCGACTGCCCGTGCGCCGTTAGGGATTTTTTCCTCAACAAGGGAATAGCGTCCCCGGCGGAGTTTGAGGAGTGTCATCATATCCCCTAAGGACATCTCTTCCTCGATCAGACTGGCCAGGATATTGGCCTGATTGAGTGCCGCATCCACATGAAAGGTCTCGTTAAATAACCAGGCATTTCTGGGGTTATTGATCCTGGCAATGGTTCGGGCTACTCCATAGCGCGTACGGGCCAGAAAGCAGATGGCAAGGTTGTCCGCATCCTTTGTGTCGCAGGCTACAATGACATTTGCCCGGCTGATTCCTGCCTGTTCAAGTATCTGAGGGTCAGTGGGGTTACCTTCGTATATAGCCTCGGTAGGGAGTTCACGATGAAGACGGGCCAAAACCTCCCGTCTGTTTTCAATAAGGTGGACCTTATGCTGCTGGCCAACAAGCAAGCTGGCAAGCTGTGCCCCGGTGCGTCCTCCATTGGTGATCAGTACAAACATCTAAATCCTCCGGTTATCTTGAAAGTCTCTTGCGCAGGGTCTGGATTCCATCAAGAGTGGAACTAAGGTGGATTACATCGCCTGCCTCCAGGTGTGTATCAGGAGACGGTATCCTTGCCTGGCCTGCCCTGGTAAGGGCCACAGCCACGCATGAGCCTTCAGAAAGAAGTTGTTGTAACGGCTGTCCGTGCCAGGCATCAGGTACGGAAAACTCATAGACCTCTACCTCGCCATTCCCCGCTGAAAAAATAGTATGGACAAAGGGGTGGGAAAGCAGCTCCTCTATGCGCTGCGCGCCCCAGCTGCTTGAGCTGACCACCTGCAGGCCAAAGGATTCATGGAGCTGTAAAAACCTGGGGTCATAGTTTCGCGATACGACATGGGGGACATGATATACCGTTTTAGCTACATGGGCCACTACTGCGTTGATAGTATCGGAATTTGTTACGGCGGCCAGACCATTGGCCCCTACTATTCCTGCCCTGCGAAGTACGTCCTCATTTAGGATCTCTGCCTCAAGGGTTTGCCCCCGGAAATCAGGAGGCAGGTTATCGAATGCCTGGCCAACCCGGTCCACGACAGAGACCTCATCGCCTCTTCTAAACATACGGTAGGCCAATTTAGCCCCAAGCCTTCCGCATCCTATTACAATGATCTTCATCTTGTATCCCCCAGTAGAAAGGCTCGTGAATCCGGAAGCTCAGTATTGAGCTCAATATGGTAAGGTACATTGGTAATTACGATGCCTGGCTTAAAGAGCAGCGCCAGGCGTAACAGCACTGCGGTCTGTGTATGGAGCAGGTTATGCCACCAATGCCTGGGCACAAATTGGGGCACTACGATTGTAATTGTTTCGTTTGGCTGACGCTGGGAAAGGATGTCTTCAATGTAACGCAACAAGGGTTCTATTAATAACCTGTAAGGGGAATCGAGAATAACAAGTCTTACCCCATCCCCCCACTGTTCCCATTTTCCCCGCACCTTATCTGCCTCTCCCAAATCAACTGAGGCATAGACTGCAGTAACGTCATCGGATAGAAAACGTGCATATCTGAGTGCTGCCAGGGTGCCCCGGTGTACCCCCGAGATAGGCAGTATTACACGGTGGCGTGAGATGTGGGGAGGCGCGCCATAGTGTTCCAGGGAAAGGTGCGTTGCCAGATTACGGTAGTGACGATTGATTGCATAAAAGATAACTACAAGGACAGGTATGACGATAATAACAATCCATGCCCCATCGCGGAATTTGGTGACAGTAAAGACGATCATTACAATTGCCGTGCAGATCGCACCGAATCCGTTGATGATCATCTTTAGTGTCCAGCCAGGAACATAATGCAATGATGACCCACGCTCCTGAATCTCCTGACCGGGTACGATATGACCGATCTTCCACCAACGATGGGCCATCCCGGCCTGCGAAAGGGTGAAAGAGAGGAAGACCCCGATTGCGTAGAGAGGAATCAGCGCTGTAACGCTTGCCTGGAATAATATAATGAGGAGCGATGCCATTACTGCCAGGAATATAATACCCCAGGAATAGACCAACCGGCTGCCCCGGTAGGTAAATTGACGGGGCAAGAAGCCGTCTTTGGCTTGAATAGCACTAAGGCGCGGAAAGTCTGCAAAGGATGTATTGGCGGCCATGATCAGAATAACTGTAGTGGCCATAATGGTCCCAAGGTAGAAAAGCCCTCTCCCATGGTAGACGGTACGCGCCAGTTGGGATATAACCGTCTCCTCCTCTGATGGAATGGCTCCAATGGGTCCTGCGAGGAAAGTTATTCCCAGAAAAAGAAAACCAAGAATTAGGGACATCAAGATCAATGTTATCCCTGCATTCCTGCTTCTCGGTTCTTTGAAGGCTGGAATTCCGTTAGAGATTGCCTCAACACCTGTAAGAGCCGTTGTGCCGCTGGAAAAAGCGTGGAGGATCAAAAACGGGGTGATGGCCTGCAAAGTAGACGTTGCTAGTTGTGGAGGATTAACTACTGTCCCAATGGTTCCAGTCAGGTAGCGATAAAAACCTATGCCTACAGTCAGGAACATCATTACCAGAAAGAAGTAAGATGGGATCGCAAAGGCGAACCCCGATTCCTTAACCCCGCGCAGATTAATCAACATTACGAAAAATACCATACCCACCGCTATATGCACCCTATATATAAAAAGGAGCGGATAGGCAGAGGTAATCTGGGCCACCCCGGAAGAGACGGATACCGCTACTGTGAGTATATAATCTGTAAGCAGTGCAGCAGCGGCTATCTGGGCAGGGAGTTCTCCCAAGTTATCGCGGGAAACGATATATGCGCCGCCACCATCCGGGTAGGAATGGATGGTCTGCTCATACGAAATGGTAACGATGGCCAGCAGCGCCACAATAGCAATAGATATAGGAAAGGCATAGCTGAAGGCAGCAGCGCCGGCTAATGCCAGGACTATCAGGATCTCCTGGGTAGCATATGCCGTGGATGAGAGCGCATCAGAGGCAAAGACTGCAAGCCCAACCCGTTTCCCAATCGTTTGATGCGGGGCGTCTGCTGTTGCTAATGGCCGCCCTATGAACATGCTGCGCCATGAACGGTGCAACCTCTGCTTTACCGCGTGACGCAAAATGGTGGTCCCCCTCTTATTTTCGATATTCATTTACCTAGGCATCTTCCATATTCTTAAGCGCGAGATAATACAAGGCCATCGAATATTTGTCAAATCAATCAAAAATAACAGGGCTGTTTATATTTTAGGGCCAGTTTTTGTAGTATAATATATTTAATAAATAAGATAAAGGATAGACCTATGAAGAACGAGATCTTTTTTCCGCTCCTTGCCTTAATGTCTCTGGCATTAGGCAATTTAAATGGATGTGCTACGATATCGACAAAAATAGCTGTTGAGCCCAAATTTACCATCTCTACTGAGTCAGTCATACCCGGGTCTGGAAATATAGTCACGTTAAAGGGGAGTCCTGTTACTTTGGAAGGGAACGGGGTAAAGGTTGGGGACCCGGCGCCTGAGGCGGCCCTTACGGGTAACGACCTAAAGCAGGTCCTGCTCCCAGGGGAAAAGGGGAGGGTAAAGATAATCAGCATTGTACCATCCCTTGATACGAAGGTCTGCGAGAACCAGACCCACCTCTTCAGCGAAAGAAATGAGGGGCTGGATAAAGATGTTGATATCATCACGATAAGCATGGACCTTCCGTTTGCCCAGGCCCGTTTTTCGGAGAGGGCTGATATAAAAAATCTCCGTTTCCTCTCTGACTATAAAACTGCTGATTTTGGAAGAAGGTATGGATTGCTCATCAAGGAATTGCGCCTGCTTACGCGGACTGTCATTGTACTGGATAAAGAGAATGTCATCAGATACATGCAGGTTGTGCCTGAACTTACTCAGCTTCCGGACTACGAAAGGGCATTAGCTATTGCAAAAAACCTTCTGTAGCTATTAGTGATTGGAAAAAGCGGTTGAAAAAAAGAGACTTGACAACATATGACGCCTATGATACAAAATTGTTCGTTCGGTATGAACAGGAAGCTCAAGTTTATATAATGGGATAATTAGTTAGGACAATGGAGTCCTCTGGTAATGGTAGCCAGAGGACTTTTTTATTTTAATGGGTTGTCAGGAGAGGAGGTGACAAGCGATAATTCATCTTTGCATGAAAGGTTTTCAGGAGGACATCTTATATATACCCTGATTGGGATGGATGCATTTTCTCAATAACTACGATCTTATAAGAACTACAAACAAAGAAAGGAGATTTTTTTATGACGCCTAGAGAGGTAATCGAATTTGCAAAAAAGAACAAGGTTGCCATAGTGGATCTGAAGTTTATAGATCTTCCGGGTCTCTGGCAGCACGTTTCCATGTCGGCAGCGGAACTTTCCGAGGATCTTTTTGAAAACGGGCATGGCTTTGACGGATCCAGCATCAGGGGATTTCAAGCCATAAACGAGTCGGATATGCTCCTCTTTCCTGATCCAACTACAGCCATGCTGGATCCATTTACAAGCATGCCTACGCTCTCACTTGTCTGCAATGTTAAGGACCCTCTTACAAGGGAGCCTTATTCAAGGGATCCGAGATATATAGCACAGAAGGCAGAGAAGTTTCTAAAGTCTACCGGCCTGGCAGATATCAGCTACTGGGGTCCTGAGTGCGAATTCTACGTACTGGATGATATCAGGTTTGATCAGGGCCACAATTTTGGATACTACTATATCGACTCAAAGGAGGGTTGCTGGAACTCAGGAAAGGACGAGAAGCCGAATCTTGGATATAAGCCAAGATACAAGGAGGGATACTTCCCTGTTTCCCCGACGGATTCGCTCCAGGACATCAGGAGTGAGATGCTTACTACAATGGAAAGCGTAGGGATTCGCATGGAGGTTCATCATCACGAGGTTGGAACGGCAGGACAATGCGAGATCGATATGCGCTATTCAACCCTAACTAAGATGGCGGACAATGTCCTGGCCTATAAATATATAGTTAAAAACGTGGCAAAAAAGCATGGCAAGACTGTAACCCTCATGCCGAAGCCGTTATTTATGGACAACGGCTCAGGAATGCATGTACATCAGTCTCTCTGGAAGGGAGAGAAGAATATCTTCTACCAGACCGGCAACTATGCGGACATAAGCAAGACCGCAGTATATTATATCGGCGGCCTATTAAAACATGCCAGGGCCCTTTGCGCACTTATCGCGCCTACGACAAACTCCTACAGGAGGCTTGTACCAGGCTATGAGGCGCCAATAAACCTTGTATATTCCCAGAGGAACAGGTCTGCCTGTGTTAGGATTCCGATGTATTCAAAGAGCGAAAAGGCAAAGAGGATAGAGTTCAGGACGCCGGACCCAAGCTGCAACCCCTATCTTGCATTCTCTGCCATGCTCCTTGCGGGCCTTGACGGTATAAAGCATAAGATAGAGCCGCCACAGCCCATCGATAAAGACCTCTATGATCTAGAGCCGGAAGAGGCGGCACATGTCAAGTCAGTGCCCGGCTCTCTTGATGAGTCGCTTAATGCCCTCGAGGAGGATCATGATTTTCTGCTTCAGGGAGATGTCTTTACAACAGATCTCATTGAGACATGGATTGCATACAAGAGAAAGAAAGAGGTGGATGCTATAAGGCTCAGACCGCATCCATATGAGTTCGCCCTCTATTTTGATATTTAAACCTGTTGTCATTTCGGGCAAAGCGGAGCAATTTCGAATCCCCCTTTTTCCCCCCCTTTACTAAAAAAAAGGGGGGGGATGGCGGGGCTGCTTCGCAGCCCGCTCCCCGAAATGACCAGGTACAATGAGGTCTAGCAATGGTTATCAAGGATATTATCTCAGATCACAAGATACTTGAACTTACAGCCCTTTACGAAATAAGCAGGACATTCGCGTCTTCTCTTAACCTTAAGGTTACGACAAACAAGATCATGGAGATATTCGCGAGGGTACTTGGCATGAGGAGAGGAACCCTCACGCTCCTTGACCCTGAAAATGGCGAACTGGTTATAGAGATTGCACACGGATTATCCGAAGAAGAGATAGCGCGCGGCCGATATAAGATCGGGGAAGGCATTACCGGTAAGGTAATGGAAAGCGGGGAACCCATTATTGTCCCTGACATCGGGAAGGAACCACTCTTCCTGAATAAGACAAAGGCAAGAGGTAATATTGCGGAGCAGAATATATCTTTTATCTGTGTTCCTGTCAAGATCCATGGCGAGGTAATAGGGGTTCTGAGTGTAGACCGGCTCTTCAAGGACGGCACAAGGTCATTTGAGGAGGACGTGAGGATATTGACTGTAGTAGCCTCATTGATTGGGCAGGCAGTGAAGATAAGCAGGATGGTGGATGAGGAGAAGAAGAACCTTATTGAGAGGAATATATATCTCCAGAATGAGCTTAAGGCAAGGCATAGCCTTGAAAATGTCGTCGGCAGAAGCAAGAGGATGGAGGAGATCTATGATTCCATTGTCAAGGTCAGCCAGAGCAAGGCCACAGTTTTATTGAGGGGGGAGTCGGGAACCGGAAAGGAACTTATTGCCAAGGCAATACATTATAACAGTCCGCGCTACGATAAGCCATTCATTAAACTTAGTTGTGTGGCATTACCCGAGAACCTCCTTGAATCTGAACTTTTCGGCCATGAAAAAGGTTCATTCACAGGTGCCCTTGATACGAGAAAAGGGAGGTTTGAGCTGGCCCACGGAGGGACACTATTTCTCGATGAAATAGGCGACATGTCCCCATCAATTCAGCTAAAATTACTCAGGGTATTGCAAGAGAGGAAGTTCGAAAGGATCGGCGGCAATAAGACAATATCGGTCGATATCCGTCTTATAACAGCTACGAATCGCGATCTGGAGAAGGCTGTTAAGGAGGGATGCTTCAGAGAAGATCTTTATTATAGACTGAATGTGGTTCCTATCTTCCTTCCCCCCTTGAGAGAGAGGAGGGAAGATATTCCGTTCCTCGTAGACCACTTCCTTAAAAAATTCAATAAGGAGAATAAAAAAAATATCGAAATCTCCCCTAAGGCCGTCGATATCTTGATGCAGCAGGATTGGCTCGGTAATGTGAGGGAGCTCGAGAACCTTGTCGAGAGGATAGTAGTAATGGCAAAGGGGGATCAGATCATGACAAAAGATCTCTCATATCACCTGTCCATTGATGCAGGATCTAAGAAGCCTGGAGCAGGCGCTGCAATGACACTGACCGGGAAGATAGAGGACATAGAAAAGGATCAGATCATGGCCGCATTGAAAAAAACAGGATGGATCAGTGCCAGGGCAGCAAAGCTCCTGGGCATAACCCCCAGACAGATCGGATACAAGATAAAAAAATATAACATAAAAGGCTGAAGATGAAAGGACTTATAATAAAACATATTGACATAGAGGGCCCTGGCAGGCTTGGGGAATTCCTGTCCTCAAAGGGGACACTGCCGGACTATATCGAGCTTCAACATGGTGATCATGTCCCTAAGAACCCGGATGATTACAGGTTTATTGTAATCCTCGGCGGTCCGATGAATGTCTATGAGGAGGACAAATACCCCTACTTAAAAGATGAAGATCGATTAATAAAAGATGCAATAAAAAGAGGTATACCAATACTGGGTATATGTCTTGGCGCCCAACTTATAGCCAAGGCGGCTGGGGCAAAGGTTGTTGCAAATCCCGCGAAGGAGATCGGTTGGTATAACGTAACATTGACCAAAGAGGGGCTGGAAGACCCTCTCTTCAGGGGGCTAGACAGAGAGTTTTCTGTTTTTCAATGGCATGGCGATACCTTTTTTATACCAGAAGGCGGGGTGATGCTGGCAGGGTCTATACTTTGTAAGAATCAGGCCTTCAGGTATAGATCCGCGTATGGTCTCCAGTTCCATCTGGAGGTAACAGAAGGAATGATTAAGGAGTGGATAGGATCATATCAAGGGGAGCTTGATTCCCTTAAGGAACGGATTGATCCTGCGCGGATAATCGGGGAGACGCCAAAAGAGATGCCGGCCTATACTAAGAACAGCGAGACTATCTTCAAAAACTTTGGCAATATATTGCACCTACAATAGTGTAGTACCAATACATTTTTGTAACAATATATTTTGTCCTCTATTTTCAATGTGTTATATAGCAATTCTCTCTAAGAGATTCAATTATGTAAGGATATTTGAACCAGTCCTAACCGTACATTTTTTACCTGATAAATAAAACCACTTTAAATATCAAATAGTTAGAAAATTGCCGATTATTTCAATATATTGGCATGGGAATTGTATTATTTACGGCAGTTTAACCTATTAAACGAGAGGAGGCATGAAAGTGAAAAAAAGATTTTTGGTATTGATCTTAGCTTTATTGACTGTGACCTACTGGGTCTCAGATAGCAGTGCGGCTGATGAGGCGATTGCAAAGGGTGTAAAGATATCAGGATTTATAGACGCGTATTATAGCTTTAACCTTAACAGGCCAGACTCCAACAATAATACGATCGGGGCATCTGCGAGCAATTTTGACTTCTCTCATAATGCCTTTAGTCTTAATCTAGCTGAACTTGTCTTTCAAAAAGCGGCCGATCCGGTTGGATTTAGAGTTGATCTGGATTTTGGCCCGACTACAGATTTTGTTCATGGAAGCGCATTTGCCGGAACGCATCCACCGATCCATCCCACGGTTAGCGAAACAGAAACCTTCAAGAACATCCAGCAGGCTTATGTGTCTTGGGCAACACCAACAGGTGTAACCCTTGACTTTGGAAAATTTGTAACCCATTTGGGGGCTGAGGTAATTGAATCTAAGGATAATTGGAACTATACGAGGGGCCTCCTTTTCTGCTGCGCTATCCCCTATTATCATGCTGGTTTGAGGGCAAATTACATCATATCGGACATGCTGTTTGTCAATGGCTATGTATTGAACGGCTGGAATAATGTAATTGAGACAAATAACATCAAGACATTCGGCGCTCAGATTGGAGTCACTCCGATCAAATCGCTGCCGATTATATTAAATTGGATAGGCCCTGAAAACTCAGCGGGTTCCTTTGAGAATCGTCAGGTCTATGACCTTGTCGTCACATTTAACGCAACCGATTCGTTATCTTTTATGGTTAATTATGATTATGGGTCCCAGGATCCCCTGCCTTCCGGGAGCAGCCAGAAGTGGTCTGGTATCGCCGCATATGCCCGATTGGCCGGGGTAGTAAGTAAAGACTGCGCCTTTTCTCTACGGTATGAAAATACAATTGATGACGATGGTGTAATGTTCGGAACGCTGGACAATAAGGTCCAGGAGGTCACCTTGACCGGCGAACATAAGGTAGCCGAGAACCTTCTCCTGAGATTGGAGTTTCGTCGTGACATGGCCGACAAGGATATCTTTGAAGATGAAGGAGGAAAGGTTACGGATAGCCAGGACCGTGTAATTGTGGGTGTTATTTACAGCTTCTAAGAAATTTAAACGGACAACAGCGATGTCCGATGGGAACGTGAACTTATTTTTCGAAGAACCGAAGTTTTTATGGAGGTGACATCCGATGAAAAAGATCGAGGCCATAATCAAACCCTTTAAACTCGATGAGGTCAAAAAGGCCTTAACCGACATCCATATAGAGGGTATGACCGTATCAGAGGTAAAGGGTTTTGGAAGGCAGAAAGGCCATACAGAGCTTTACAGGGGCGCTGAATATGCAGTTGAGTTCATACCCAAGGTAAAGATAGAGGTCGTTACAACGGAGGATATGGTTCCAAAGGTAATCGAGGCCATAACAAATACGGCAAAGACCGGCAAGATAGGCGACGGTAAGATATTCGTCTCTTCGGTAGAGGAAACAATAAGGATAAGGACTGGAGAGAAGGGGAAAGAGGCACTATAACACCGGAGAATCTTTTTTTTAGGAGAATCGATATGTTTAAAAAAATATCTATTAAGTATTTAGTAGCACTACTGTTACTTATAGCTTTTCTGGCGCCAATAGCAGCCTTGGCACAAGAGGCTGTCGCTCCTCCGCCTGCAACTGAACAGGCTGCCCCACCCTCAGAACCTATGCCTGACCCATCCGGCGCCGGAACAGGGGGGGCGGCAGATGTGATCGGGGCAAGCGCCAATGCCCCAACAGCAGATGACCTGAAAAACCTGGGGCCTAAGGAGCCTCTTGCGGCAAAACTGGCAGACGTGGTGGGACATAACAGGATAGCAATAAATATAGTCTGGACATTAGTAGCAGGCTTCCTTGTCATGTTTATGCAGGCCGGCTTTGCCCTGGCAGAGACAGGGTTTACACGGGCAAAGAATGCAGGACATACCATGGCTATGAATTTCATGGTTTACGGGATAGGTATGCTAGGCTACTGGATCTGTGGTTTTGCTCTCCAGATGGGCGGTGTCGGCGGAGTTGCCAGTCTGGGAGGAGCTGCTACTTTGAATGGGGAATTTGTAATAAGTCTTTTCGGTAAAGACTTCGGTCTGTTTGGAACGAAGGGCTTCTTTCTTTCCGGCGTTTCCTATGACGCCGTAATCTTTGCCCTCTTTCTCTTCCAGATGGTCTTTATGGATACCACGGCAACCATTCCAACGGGATCGATGGCTGAGCGCTGGACATTTAAATCATTTGTAATTTACGGGTTCTTTATCTCGATGTTTGTCTATCCGATCTATGCGAACTGGATATGGGGCGGCGGGTGGCTCTCTGCCCTTGGAAAAAATTTTGGATTGGGGCATGGTACCCTTGATTTTGCAGGCTCCTCAGTAGTCCATATGACAGGCGGTGTTGCCGCGTTGGTAGGGGCAATGATCCTGGGCCCAAGGCTGGGGAAATATGGATCAGATGGGAAACCACGTGCCATCCCCGGACATCATATCCCTATGGCCCTTACAGGGTGCTTTATTCTTGCCTTTGGATGGTTCGGATTTAATGCAGGTTCATCCCTGGCAGGTGGAGACTTTAGGATAGGTGTAGTGGCGGTAAATACGATGCTGGCATCGGCAGCAGGCGCCATGTCTTCAATGTTTTATATGTGGAAGGTTTATGAAAAACCTGATATCTCCATGATTGCCAATGGTTTCCTGGCCGGACTTGTTGCTATCACAGCGCCTTGCGCCTTTGTAAATTCCGTTTCCGCAGTCATTATCGGCGCGATTGCAGGTCTGATCCTTTGTGTGAGCGTATTTTTTGTGGAGCGCACCTTAAAGATTGATGATCCTGTTGGCGCCATATCAGTACATGGGGTAAACGGGGCATGGGGGCTCCTGTCATTAGGACTTTTTGCCGATGGCACCTATGGCGATGGAATGAATGGTGTAGCCGGCACGGTTAAAGGGCTCTTTTACGGCGATGCCTCCCAGTTTATTGCGCAGATCACAGGGGTTATAATCAACTTCCTCTTCGTCTTCATCGTTATGTACGTCTTCTTTAAGATACTCGATATGATAGTTCCCCTTCGGGTCTCAGAGGAGATGGAGATTGACGGCCTAGACCAGCATGAGGTAGCTGTGAGTGCTTATCCCGACTTTACCATACATAAAACGTCATAATGTTTTATTGTAAATCGTCAATGCATTTCTAGTCCATCTTTTTACGCTCCCCAGGGATTGAACGATTCCCTCCCCAATCCCTGGGTTATTTTTTATCAGTATCGGCATTCCTTATCTTCATCATACAGTAATTCCTTGTCTGATGTTTCTCATTGATCTAGTCATATTAAACCTATATCATACCCCACGGTTCCTCTCTCTTCAGGGAGAGGAGGAAATATGGGGCTATGTAAGAGGATCTCATGGGCACAAGGACCAAACTTATCTGGGTGGCCATCCTGTATTTTGCAGAAGGGTTTCCCTTTGGCCTTATTATTGATACCTTTCCGGTTTATCTCCGTTTCCAGGGTATCAGCCTTACCAGCATTGGACTTTTAAGTCTTGTCGGGCTGCCATGGACATTAAAATTTATCTGGGCGCCTGTTGTCGACCTCTGGGGCCGTCGCAAGACATGGTTTGTTGGATGCCAGATCCTGATCTCGTTTGTCCTTCTTGGGGCTTTTTATCTGGATACATCCAGAATAGGATCATTACTCTGGCTGCTGCTTATCATGGCAACTTTATCTGCTACGCAGGATATTGCCATTGATGCCTATACGATTGACCTACTTGATAATAAGGAGATGGGACCGGCGAATGGCATACGGGTAATGACATACCGTATTGCCCTTATAGGCGCGGGTGGCCTGCTTATCGCGATGGCCGGGTTAGCGGGGTGGAAGGCGGCATTTATATCTGCGGCCTTCCTTCTCGCCATATTATCATTTATCTGCAGCAAGGCGCCTTTTGTGGCGCGCCGCAGGGAACAGATTGATACTGCACAGGGCTGGAAATACCTGATCACAGAAGGTGTCTGGTATCCCCTGAGGTCCCTCTTTAATAAAAGAACGGGTTTTATCTATGTAATGCTGTTTATCCTCATTTTTAAATTGGGAGACATGGCCCTTGGCCCTATGGTAAAGCCCTTTTGGGTAGACCGGAAGTTTACGTCCCTCCAGATCGGGATGATACCCGGTACTATCGGTGTGGTATCGACGGTTTTAGGCGCGCTGCTCGGAGGTGCGCTAACAAGCAGATGGGGGATCTTCCGGGCGCTCTGGATACTCGGGATTGCCCAGGCGGCATCAAACCTGGTTTACGCGGTTGCTGCCTCCCTGCCGCCTTTTCAGTGGCTCATGTATACGGCCTCAATTGTCGAATCATTCTGTGGAGGGCTTGGGACTGCCCCCTTCCTTGCCTTTATGATGAACATCTGCGAAAAAGAATATGCCGCAACACAGTATGCGCTTCTAAGCGCACTATTTGGGCTTACGCGTTCCGTCTCTGGCGCCATATCAGGTTCCGCAACAGAACGCCTGGGATACACAGCATATTTCATTTTAACCTTCTTCCTCTCATGTCCAGCCTTTCTGCTGCTTGGCCGGATCAGGGCATGGACAGGAAAAGATCGCAATATGAGTTGAGACATCAGCACATTATGTTATAATTAGACTAATTTTTATTGCAATAAGGGGGTGGATTATCTATGGTTGTTTTGAAGTCTGAAATGGTTCGTCTCGGGACGCCTGCCGCTGATTTTACTCTGCCGGGTGTAGATGGAAAAAGATATTCACTGGGTAGCTTTGCAGGCAAGCAGATATTAGTAGTCATATTTATGTGCAACCATTGTCCCTATGTAAAGGCTACACTGGACAGGATGATCAGGATACAGAGGAGGTATCAGGACAAGTCTGTTCAGATTATAGGCATTAACCCGAACGATGAAACAACATATCCTGATGACTCTTTTGAGAATATGAAGGTAGTTGCAAAGGCAAAGGAGATCCCATTCCCGTACTTGAGGGATGAAACTCAGCAGGTTGCCCGGAAATACAATGCCGTCTGCACCCCGGATATCTTTGTCTATGACCAAGAAAGGAAACTCGTCTACCGGGGCAGGATAGACGATAACTGGCAGTTTGAGGAGAAGGTTACAACCCATGACCTGACCAATGCCCTGGATGCAATTATTTCAGGGAAGACTGCACCTGATAATCAACATCCTTCTCTGGGATGTTCAATCAAGTGGAAGGATTGACCCGTTATGACGACAAGCGAAAAAGTGGTTAAACAGGTCTCATCCGGAGGGGTAGTCTTCAGCGAGATTGAAGGGAAGATAAATGTTGGTCTAATAACCAGGACTGCAAGGAGCGGGCTGAGGATTTATTGCCTCCCTAAGGGATGGATAGAAAAGGATGAAGGTCCCGAGGAAGCAGCAATCAGAGAAGTAAGGGAGGAGACAGGTCTTACCGGCCGTATCCTTCATAAAATCGGGGAGATCAATTACTTTTTCTATTCAGACAAGAAGGAAAAGATAGTTAAAGATGTCCATTTCTATCTCCTTGAGTATATCTCCGGTATTACTGCAGACCATGATGAAGAGGTTGATGATGCGGGTTGGTTTCCTCTGGAGGAGGCAATTCCCCTTATATCATACAAGAATGAGAGGGAGATACTAATTAAGGCCGGTGACATGATAAAGAATATTATAACGAAGTTATGATGGCTAAAAGCGCCTCCTTGTACAATATATTTCTCGGAATAATATCATCTATTGTTCAACCAGATAGAGGCTCCGGATCAAGGCCAATATTACGCTTATGAAAATAATATGTCCCATATGCAAGGAGGAGACCAGTTGGGAAGAGAACCCATACAGGCCCTTCTGCTCAGAGAGATGCAAACTTATTGATCTGGGTGCCTGGGCAAGCGAGAAATACAGGATTGAAGGGGAAGATATCAAAGGGCAGAGTGAGAATGGGGACACAGACGACAATGAAAAAGATAATTCTGGCGGAGAGGCAGGGATTTGAACCCTGGGTGAGGTTTTACCCCCACAACCGCTTAGCAGGCGGCTGCCTTAAGCCGTACTCGGCCACCTCTCCGAACCCTAACTCATCACTAGCAACTTGTAACGTTTAACGAAAACTCTATGCTTCAAAAATAAAACAGTTTCTTGTTGAATCCTCCTAGTTGTTTCGCAATGCTCTCAGTACAGATAGGAACTTCTTAGCCTTAGCCTTCTTCGTGCCTCCTCACCGCCTTGGTATCCTGTTGAATGCGAATTGGTATAAAAAGTTAATAAGAGAAAAAGGCCGCTTCCGGTTATAAATTCACAGCCGGAAGAGGCCACATCTTTTCTAATTCAGTGGGTGTTTATTACCAGCGGCCACCGCCGCCGCCACCGCCAGACCTTCCGCCTCCGGCACCCCTGTATCCGCCGCCGCCTCCCGGCCTGGAGGATGAGGATCTCTTCTCCTGAGGTCTTGCCTCGCTCACCACCAGAGTCCTCCCCTCATACTCCTTTCCGTTAAGCGCCGAGATAGCGCTCTGTGCCTCTTCAGAGTTGCTCATCTCTACAAATCCAAAGCCTTTTGACTGGCCTGAAT
>CAYZUL010000069.1:0-14943 GCA_964481895.1 uncultured Nitrospirota bacterium
TGTCGCGGGCGAAGGATATTTGAGAGGAGCTGTCCTTAGTACGAGAGGACCGGGATGGACGGACCTCTGGTGTGCCGGTTGTCGCGCCAGCGGCAGCGCCGGGTAGCCATGTTCGGAGTGGATAACCGCTGAAAGCATCTAAGTGGGAAACCCGCCCCAAGATTAGATATCCCGTGGGGTAACCCACCTAAAGGCCCCTGGTAGACTACCAGGTTGATAGGCTGGGTGTGTAAGCGCTGTAAGGCGTTAAGCTAACCAGTACTAATAGGCCGTGAGGCTTGACCATTATAATTTGCTTCTGAGATATTCAGCATTTGTAATAAGTTATTGGGTTTCCCGGTGGCTTTACCGGAGGGGAAACACCCGTTCCCATTCCGAACACGGAAGTTAAGTCCTCCAGGGCCGATGATACTGCAGCTGTGAGGCTGTGGGAAAGTAGGACGTTGCCGGGATTAGAATATATGGCCTATGCTATCATATTTATGATAGCATAGGCCTTCTTATTTTTACGAGGTTTGAGCAGTGGAGGATTGCGAAAAAAAAAGACTTGAGAATGACGACAAGAGGTATGTATGGCATCCTTTTACTCAGATGAAGGAGTGGGAAGCGGCAATTCCATTAATCATTGAAGAGGGTTCCGGTACATACCTTACAGATATACACGGCAGAAGGTATCTTGATGGGGTATCGTCATTATGGGTTAATATCCATGGTCACAGGAAGAAGGAGCTAGATGAGGCAATAATCTCCCAGATCAAAAAGATATCCCACTCTACTCTTTTGGGATTATCTAATGTACCATCCATTAATCTGGCAGGCATGCTTGCAGAAAGGGCCCCTTCAGGTCTTGTCAAGGTATTTTATTCAGATAATGGATCTACGGGGATTGAGATAGCAGTTAAGATCGGGTTCCAATTCTGGCAGCAACACCCAGGTGGGTATAAGGGTAAGACAAAATTTATCTCGCTGGTTAACGCCTATCATGGAGATACCATCGGATCGGTCAGTCTTGGCGGAATAGAGCTATTTCACAGTTTATATAAGCCTCTTTTATTTAAGTCTCTTAAGGTATTATCACCGTATTGTTACAGGTGTCACCTGGACTTAAACTATCCGTCATGCTTAATGGCGTGTCTTGATGCGATTGAGCAGATAATGAAAAAACATAGTGATGAGACGGCTGCATTTGTGATCGAACCTCTTGTCCAGGCTGCAGCGGGCATGATTGTCTCTCCCCCAGGGTTTTTAAAAAAGGTGAGGGATCTTTGCACACGGTACAATATCTTAATGATAGCTGATGAAGTCGCAACAGGGTTTGGCAGAACAGGATGCATGTTTGCCTGCGAACACGAGAATGTCTCTCCTGATTTAATGGTTACTTCAAAGGGATTAACAGGTGGTTATCTACCCCTTGCCGCCACGCTTACTACAAAAGAGGTATATGATATGTTTTTAGGTGAATATGATGAATTTAAGACCTTCTTTCATGGGCATAGCTATACCGGAAATCCTTTGGGTTGTGCTGTGGCCATAGCAAACCTAAACCTCTTTGACAGCGAAGACGTCTTGGGTGGGATTAAAGAGAAGGCAAAATTTCTGGAAGAAAGACTCCGAGCACTTGATGGCCTCCAGCATGTCGGCAATGTCAGAAGCAAGGGACTAATGGTAGGGATAGAGCTTGTTATGGATAAATCCACTAAGAAACCGTATCCGCTTTCGCGTCGGATCGGGACAAAGGTAGGAATATCTGCCAGGAAGAAAGGGCTTCTAATCAGACCCATCGGCAATGTAGTTGTCCTATTGCCTCCGCTATCAGCTACAATAAATGAATTGGAGACAATGGTGAAGATTACTATGGACTCAATCCTGGATGTAACAGAAAGGTCTTGCCTTTCGTAGTTTTTTGATATATTATTTTCTCAATCATTCTATATTTTAACGGAGGTTAAAGATTATGAATGGAGAAGAGATCTCTTTGAAAAGGAGCGGATCTACATTAATACTTTACTTCTTTTTAGTGCTATCAATATTTCAGCTATGTTCAGTAGATATGCTGTTAGCAGCGGATGAGAAATCGGGTATCAATTTATTAGAAGAGATGGAAAAGGTGTTTGTCCAGCTTTCAGATCGGGTAAAGCCCGCTGTTGTTAATATATCACCATCGCCTTCATTTGTACCACCTCCTCAGGGACCTGATGAGGGTCAAGGAGAGAAACCACCTGAGCTCCCAGGTTCAGGTTCGGGTGTAATTGTTGATAAGAGGGGGTATATATTAACCAACAACCATGTTGTTGGAGAGGCGGCTGAGGTAGAAGTGAGACTCTCTGACAAAAGCAGATTTATAGGTAAGGTAGTAGGAAAAGACCCGGATACTGACCTTGCTGTAGTTAAGGTAGATACTGATCATGAACTCCCCTTTGTTCCTATTGGGGATTCTAGTAAGCTAAAGGTGGGACAATGGGCTATTGCAGTGGGTAATCCTTTCGGTCTGGATAGGACTGTGACAATTGGAGTAGTCAGCGCAATGGGAAGGGAGAATATCAACCTCTCAAGGTATGAAGATTTTATACAGACCGATGCGTCAATCAACCCTGGTAACAGCGGAGGACCGCTATTTAATATACATGGCGAGGTTATAGGTATAAATACGGCTATAATAAACTTTGCCCAGGGTATAGGGTTTGCAATTCCTAGCAATATGGCCAGGGATATAATGGCTCAGTTAGTTGAAAAGGGTAGGGTAGTCAGGGGGTGGCTTGGTATAGGGATACAGCAGTTAACGCCTGAGCTGGCTTCAAAGTTTGGCGTGAAAGAGACAGAAGGAGTACTTGTGAGCGAGGTATTTGACGGTCACCCTGCCCAAAAGGCCGGGATTATCCCTGGCGACATTATATCAGGGGTCGAAGGGAAGCAGGTCGATACCCCTGCAGCCCTGGCAAGGGCAATTGCCGGTATGATGCCTGGGAAGAAGGTAGAGATAGAGGTAATAAGAGACGGAAAGAGAAGGTCGTTGGTAGTTGAGATAACAGAAAGAAAGGAAGAGGCTGTAACGGCAGCAATTCCAAAGAAACAGCCTGAGATAGCCCTTGGAATCAATGTTGAGGACCTTACGCAGGATCTGGTCGAGAGGTTCAATATAAAAGAAAAGAAAGGGATACTAATAACCGATGTAGAGCCGAACAGTCCCGCTGAGAGGGAAGGCATAAGACCAGGCGACCTGCTTAAAGAAGTTAATAAGGTCGAGGTTAACACGGTAACCGAATTTAATGCAGTTATAAGCAAGCTAAAGAAGGATGAGAGCATCCTCCTCCGGGTAATACGAGAGAATAGGGCCTTTTTTATCGTCCTGAACCTTGGCAAACCATAGGCAAAAAAGAGATGACGAATGCAATGGGCAACATCAGGTTGCCTGTTCTGCGGCCTTTTGCTCTTCAATTATCTTCTTAATAAGATGGGGAGGGACCTCTTCGTAGCGGAAGAATGCCATAGTATATGTCCCTCTTGCCCCAGTTAGAGAACTCAAGGTATTTGCGTATTTTAACATCTCTGCCAGAGGGACAACGGCCTTAATCTTCTGGGATTTGGTCTGTGGTTCTACTCCCAATATTCTTCCCCTCCTGGAATTAATATCCCCTATTACCGCCCCGAGGCAGTCGTCAGGTACGGAGACCTCGATATTCATCGCTGGTTCCAATAATACAGACTGACATTCTGACGCTGCCTTCTTGAACCCCAGGGAGGCAGCCATTTTGAACGCCATCTCAGATGAATCAACAGGGTGGTAAGATCCGTCATAAAGGGTTACCCTTATATCAACCACGGGAAAGCCTGCAAGAATCCCTTTCTGCATAGCCTCTAAGATCCCCTTTTCCACCGCAGGGATAAACTGTCGTGGGATGGCTCCGCCAACTATCTTATCTATAAACTCAAACCCCCTTCCCCTCGCAAGGGGTTCCAAATGGAGCCATGTGTCGCCATATTGGCCGTGACCGCCCGTCTGGTGTTTGTACTTACCCTGGACCTCGGCAGACTTTTTAATGGTCTCCCGATAGGGTACCTTGGGTGCCTTCATATTTATCTCTACACCAAACTTCCGCCTCAACTTCTCTGCTGTCACATCGAGATGGAGCTGTCCCATTCCGCTTAGAATCATCTCTTTTGTCTCATCATCATGATGAAAGTTCAGGGCAGGGTCTTCCTCAACGAGCTTTGACAGGGATGTAATTACCTTTTCTTCGTCCTTTTTAAGTCCTGGTTCAATTGCAACGGAAATAACTGGTTTTGAGGCGATTATCTTATCGAAAAGGATCGGATTTTCATTATTACAGATGGTATCTCCGGTATGGGTCTCCTTTAATTTTGAAATAGCGCCTATCTCTCCAGCTCCGAGTTTATTTGTCTGCGTGTACTTCTTTCCTTGAATGATGAATAGGTGTCCGCCTTTTTCCATGTGTCCCCTTGTTGGATTTAAAAATGGGATATCAGTCCCTATAGACCCTGAAAAGACCCTGATACAAGAGAGGGATCCAACAAAAGGATCAACAATGGTCTTAAAGACCCTTGCTGAGAATGGTTTATTTGGATCAGGTTTCCTGTTTATTTTCTCCCTGTTTTCCGGGTTTATTCCGATAATTGGCTGTGCTTCAATGGGAGATGGGAGAAAAGAGATCATCTTCATCAACTGTTTAACGCCTATATTCTTAAAGGCAGAACCAGCAAGGAGAGGGAGGAATTTTTTATTACGGACTCCAATAAGAAGACCTTTTTTTATCTCTTCTTCTTTGAGTTCTCCTTTTTCAAGGTATTTCTCAAGAAGAGCGTCCTCTGTCTCTGCCACCTTCTCTATCAGTTCTTTCCTGTATCCGATGACGAGTTCAGACAAATCAGGTGGTATATCTGCCTCTGTAAACACGCCGCTTTGATCCTTCCCATACCTTATCGCCTTCTCTATAATGAGATCGACCACTCCCTCGAATCCGGCCTCGGCCCCCATAGGGATATACAGGGGAACTGCAGGCAGCCCAAAGGCCTTTTCTATCTCTTTCTTTACATTCTGAAAATTGGCCGTCTCCTTATCCATTTTATTCACAAATATAATAGATGGAAGCCCTGCGTCAGAAACAAATTTCCATACCTTTTCTGTTTCAGCCTTTATCCCTGAGATCGAACTTACAATAATTACCGTGCCATCTATTCCTGAAAGAGATATCCTTGCATCCTCCATAAAGTTATTAGACCCCGGCGTATCGATTAAATTAATATGTAGGCCATCCCAATCTGAAAAGCCTATAGATGAACTTATTGAAGTCTTCCTGCTTATCTCTTCAGGCTCATAGTCCATTACAGTATTGCCGGATTCTGTGCTTCCCATCCTTTCAATAATGCCAGAATTAAATAGTATAGCCTCAGAAAGGGTCGTCTTTCCACCGCCACCATGGGACAAAATTCCCACGTTTCTTATTGATTCAATATTATAGGTATTCATTTGGCATCTCCAAGGATGTTAACTTTGTTTTAGTCTAGTATCGAACTATATTAATGTCAAGTTGACAACCTTTCCTGTCATTAACTATAATTTTAGTAAATCCTTAAATAAAACTTTGAGGTTTGTGCATGGATAGACAAAAGGAGATTCCCTTCGAAGGGAGGGTTATTCTATCCATAGCCCTGTTTTCTTTTCTAATATTGCCAATCCCTACATTGGTTATTCTGTCAGTCCTTGAACCGTTTACTATGACGAATTATATTCTCTGGAGGGCATCCTTGCTCGGAGTCACTTCTACTGCCCTGGTCGCGGCAATAGGATATCTGTTTATAGTTAAGATAATAATTCCTAGGCGATTAGCTAAATTAAATGCTCTTAAAAGGAGTCATGAGGGTCTTACAGGGGATCCCGTTAATATGATAATTGAGGAGAAGATTTTAGAAAGAACAAAAGAGTTAAGGAACTCCGAAGAGAGGTATAAATCGCTCTGGGAGAATGCCGAAGATGCCATGATAAGAATAGATCTGGACAAAAAGGTAACTGATGCTAATAAGCGCGAGGAAGATTTCTTAGGTTACCCAAGGGGAGATCTCCTCGGTAAAGAGATATGTTGTATCTTGCCGGCCGAATACCATAATATATTTGATAAAATATTCAAAGAGACCTTACGGGGAGAGAAGGCTGCCACCCAAGAGGTCAAGATGGTCACCAATAAGAGAGGGATTTTAGCGATGGAACTTGATATGAGGGGGATCTCCAATGGGAACAGTATATCAGCCGCACAAATACATTTAAGGGATATAACAGGAAGGAAAAAGCTGGAGCAGCAGCTTATGAGGGCAGAAAAGATGGCGGTTTTGAGCAGATTTACTACCACCTTGGCCCACGACCTGAGAAACCCAGTGATCGGGATTAAGAAGACCATTGAGATGATGCAGCAGCGATCCATGAACCTAAACGAAGATACAACAAAGAAGATATTTTCTGACCTGATTACCAGCAGCGATCTTCTCCTAGGGATGATCAATGATGTTCTTGATCTCTATCAAGACAGTTATAAGGAACTTCCTCTCCTTCTGTATAATTTTTTTATGGCTGAGACACTTGAGGAGGTCGTAAAGCTCCTTAGATTTCAGATTGAGGAGAAGCGGGCATTTATAGAGATAGATGGGCCCATGGAACTATTCATTCGCGGAGACAAGAGGAGACTTCAGAGGGTATTCATAAATTTGCTGGATAATGCAATAAAGTTCTCACCGAATGGTTGTAGGGTCAAGATGACATATCGGCCGGTTATAGAGGATAATCTTCGGCATCTCTATTTTGAAGTTGCCGATGAAGGGCCCGGTATAAGACAGGAGGACCTTGAGAGGATATTCGAACCCTTTTTTGTAGGCGAAATGGCGAAGTCTTTCAAGAAGGGGGCCGGGCTAGGGCTCTGTTTTTGTAAGGCAATTGTAGAGGCCCACCATGGTATGATATGGGCCAAAAATAGGGAGAACGGGGGCGCTTTATTCTGTATAAGACTTCCGATTGAAGGAGAAGGAGTTGGTTAATGTTGCAAAAGACTAAGATACTTATCGCTGATGATCAGAGGCTCTTCAGGCAGAGCCTTAAGTGCTTGCTGGAACTAGAGCCTGATATGGAGGTGGTGGCTGAAGCGACAAATGGTCAGGATGCCTTTACCTATGCACAGGAGACAAGGCCGGATGTTATCCTTATGGATGTTGACATGCCCAAGCTTGACGGGATAAGGGCTACGCATCTGATAATGGAGAGATTTCCGGAAATAAAGGTATTGATACTTTCAGTCCATGATGAGGATTACCGTATAATAGCAGGTATAAATGCAGGGGCAATAGGATATATCTTAAAAGATGCTGATCATAATGAATTTATAAGGATCATAAGGGGAACGATGAGCAGAGAGAAGGTAATATCACCATTTCTGGCCAACCTGGATCCCTCTGTGCTTTCCAAGGTTAGACACTCATATGCGGATAATATAGGCAACAGTGAAGTCAAGGGAGACCAGCAGGAACAGTTCTTAACGCAAAGAGAGAAAGAGATCCTGGATCTCATAGTTAAGGCCAAAAGCAACAAGGAGATTGCCGATCTGCTATGCATATCTCTTGAGACAGTAAAATCTCACCTCCAGAATATTTACAAAAAACTTGGTATAAAAAGCAGGATTGAGGCTGCACTATTTTTCCTGAAGGTCAAGGAGAATAAGTCCCCAATATCTTAAGATAAATTGAATCTGTTCTTACTCACTGAAGCAGACCGTAAGCCGAGTCCTGTCCCGTCATTTGACGGTGATGATCATTTATCTGCGATTCCGATTACTCGGAACCTCTAGCGACCCAACCCGAGGAGTTCGGATGGGCGATCCTTATGAGGTTCATTAACCTCAATCTCCTCCTATTTGGTCTTGCTCTTGATGGGGTTTGCCGAGCCATCCCAATCACTCAGGATGCTGGTGAGCTCTTACCTCGCCTTTTCACCCTTACAGGAAGGCCTTCGCCTTCACCTATAACCTCTAATGATTAACTAATAGTTAAAAGTTATTAGTTATTAGTGCGACCTATAGGTCGCCTGCGGTATACTTTCTGTTGCACTTTCCTTGGGGTCACCCCCACTGGGTATTACCCAGCATCATGCCCTTAGAGCTCGGACTTTCCTCCCGCCTTATCAGGCTGGCGATCATCTGGCCTGCTTCAATGAGACTTCAATCTCCTGTCGAGAGCATTATTTGCCAGTAAATCAGCTTCCATGTTCTTCTCTCTGGGGATATGTTCGAATTCGACATTTAAGTATTTATTAACCATCTCCTTTGCTTTTGAATATAATTTATATATGGTCGCGTTTTTGACGCTGTATATTCCTCCCATCTGATTTACTAATAGTTCAGAGTCTGAATGTATCTTTAAATATTCCGGGTTATAATCTTTTACAGATTTTAGTGCTGAGAGGAGAGCTGTGTATTCTGCCTGGTTATTGGTAGTCCTGCCGATATATCTTGAGATCCTCTTAATGATATTACCATCATTATCCTTTATAACTACACCTATGCCACCTTCTCCCGGGTTACCTCTGCATGCCCCATCAGTGTATATAAACAACCTCCTTCTCTTCAATTAATTGGCAGCTCCCTTCCTGGTTTCTATATAGTGAGGAGGCCAATAAAGGATCCGGTGACAGTATGAGCAAGTAATTATCTTGTCATTCTTTTTGGCCTCTGCGATAAGCTGGGGCGGAAGCTGTAGAAGGCAACCTAAGCATGCACCGTTTTGTATTGGTACAACTGCTATATCTTTTCGTATCGCCTTGAGGTGGAGATAGTCACTTAACAACGACTCCTCAATCTTTGAAGATAAAGCTTGATAAGCTGAGTCAAGCTCTTTTAATCCATCAGCTATCTTTTCTGTCTCCCTATCAACCCTAGTGATTTCTATGTCAAGCTTTTTTTCTTCCTCTGAGATAAGTTTTTCTTCTACTCTTAGATCCCCTTTTCTGGAATCGAGGTTTTCCATGATAGTGAGGAGTTCGTCTTCAATCCTTCCTTTCTCTTGGGATGCTGATTCAATCTCTATGAGGTGTGCTTGATATTCTTTGTTGGTCTTCACTTCGTTAAGGCGAGCTTTAAGTTTGGCTATCTTTTCCTCATGGACATCTAGTTCCCTCTCTTTTTCCCGTCTCTTCTTTGTCAGTTCGTCCAGTTCTGTCTTTGCCATTTCAAGATTGGCCTTTGCTGTATCAAAAGACCTCCTAGCCTCTTCAATCATTTCGGGGAGACGACACTTCTTCTCCTTTAACTCACAAATAGCCTTATCTATGTCCTGAATTTCTACTAGATATCCAAGCTGTTCTTTCAATCCAATCTCTTAGTGCCCCTGAATAAGGAATATCATTGGTGGGCCCACCTGGACTCGAACCAGGGACCCGCTGATTATGAGTCAGCTGCTCTAACCAACTGAGCTATGGGCCCTACATGCTTTCAACAAAGCTTTTTAGCCGCTTGCTGCGTGTCGGATGTCTCAGTTTTCTCAGCGCCTTGGCCTCTATCTGCCTGATCCTCTCTCTTGTTACTTCAAAATCCTGTCCGACTTCTTCAAGTGTATGATCTGTTATCTCGCCTATTCCGAATCTTTTTCTTAAGACCTTTTCTTCCCTTGGGGTGAGGGTATTAAGGACACCATTTATCTGCTTCTGAAGGTCATACCTTATGGCTGATTCTATAGGAGAGATTGCTTTTTTGTCCTCGATGAAATCACCCAGATGACTGTCTTCCTCTTCCCCAATAGGCGTCTCAATGGATATTGGTTCCTTTGCGATTTTAAGAATCTTCCTTACCTTGTCCAATGGAAGATCCATCTTCTCTGCTATTTCTTCAGATGTTGGTTCCCTTCCAAGTTCCTGAACCAGGTGCCTGGAAGTCCTTATGAGCTTATTGATGGTCTCAATCATATGAACAGGTATCCTGATTGTCCTCGCCTGATCGGCTATGGCCCTTGTTATGGCCTGTCTTATCCACCATGTCGCATAGGTTGAGAATTTATATCCCCTTTTATATTCAAATTTATCAACGGCCTTCATCAACCCTATGTTCCCTTCCTGGATCAGATCAAGAAACTGAAGTCCCCTGTTAGTATATTTTTTAGCTATACTTATGACAAGTCTTAAATTGGCCTCAACCAGTTCCTTTTTGCCCTGTTCTACTTTTCTGTGCCCCTCTTCAAGGAGTCTTATTGCCTCTTTAAGCTCATCGGCAGAGACCATTGCCTCAGTCAGAATTGCCTTAATCCGTCTCCTCGCGTCCCTATGCCTCTTTTCCAGTTCTGGGGTCCCGTCAGCAGACCTGTGCTCTTTCCTGTCACCTTTTTCAAACCTTGTTGTGGATAACCTCCTCTTTACATTGGTTATCTCTTTTTCTGCAACAATCACTTCATTTGCCATATTTTTTATCTTTTCAAGCGTTTTTTCCGTTATGGCGGGATGAAGATTTATGGATTCAATCTTTTCTACAATCTTAGTTCTTGAATCTTTTAATTGTAATTTTATTCTTCTTTTTTTGGTAAGATCCCTTCCTGCCTTCTTCCATCTCTCTGTTAACCGCAGGAGCTCCTTGTAATGACCTTTAACCTTTTCAATTGCTGATACTACATTTGCCTCAATCTCTTCATCGTTTGGCTTGCTGACCTCTTCAAACTCTTCGTCGTCTATAGGAACTATCTCCCTTATGCTTATCTTCCCTGCCTTTAATTTATTTACGTATGAGATAACCTCCTTAATGGTCATTGGCATACCGAATACAACCGATGTAATCTTACGCTTGCCGTCCTCTATCCTCTTGGCAATCTCTATCTCCCCCTCCCGGCTCAATAGGGGTACATTTCCCATCTCTTTAAGGTATAACCTGACAGGATCATCGGTCCTCCCTACAAGCCCTGGTGTAAGATCTATCTCTTTCCTTTTCTCCTCTTCTTCTACAAGCTCTTCCTCGGTCTCTTTTAATTCTTCAAATTCACCCTCATGTTCGACAACCATCTTCTGGTATCTGTCCTCTTCCGATGAGTCGATTATATCGATGTCCATGTCTCCAAACATCATCATTATGTTGTCGATATGCTCAGGGGAGACCACATCATTTGGTAGGGCATTATTCAGCTCCTCATAGGTTAAAAATCCCCTTTCTTTGCCTAAAGATATAAGCTGTTTTACCTCATCGACCTTAGGCCCCTTAGACATTAAACATCCCCTTTCCTTTCTTTTATGATCTGCTGTAATCTATTTTTAATTTTTTCATCTTAACTTCTTGGAGTGTTCTTAAGGAGGTGTAGTCTCTCTCTTCCTCAGCTTTTTTGATTTCGATATCGATATCTATGATATCCTTTTCAAGGATCCTCCTTCTCAGTCTGCTGATACAATCCCTAATATTCCCCTCTATATTAGTATAATCTATCTGGATGTCAGATAGCGATAATTTCGACAAATAGGATATGATTTCTTGATTATCCACGTTCTGTTGGATGATATATTCCAGCCTGACCTCATTATGCAGGTCTGTTGACTCAAGGATAGATCTGAAGATTGCTCTAAGATTAGGGTGAGTAAGGTCTTCAGTTCCAATTTCACCTCTTATCCTTTCAGCCGGAATCTTATTGTTTATCATAAGTGCAACAAGGATCTCCTCATCCTTTGGTGCCCTGGATGAATTTATCTCTATATGTTGCTCGTGGTTTTTTGCCCTAACCCCTTTAGAAGTCCTATGAAGATCCTCCATTAAAAACCTTTCCTCGATCCCAAGTCTGTCTGCAATCAGCCTTAAATAATGTGTCTTTTCAACACTATTTTCTATTCTCAAGACCAGAGGGATGATCTCCTTGAGCAGAGTCTTCTTTTTATCGATTTCATTACTATTAATGTCCTTCATCATAAAGCAGAGCGCAAAATCTATTATCTGCTTTGAGCTGTGCAGGGCTTCGTCAAACTTCTCCCTTCCGAAGCGGCCAACAAAGCTATCCGGGTCATTACCTTCCGGTAGGGATACGACCGATGCGTTAATATCATAATCTATGAAGAGTCCGATGGTCCTAATTGCAGCCTTTATCCCGGCAGGATCCGGATCAAAAACCAGATACACCTTTTGTGTGAACCTTTTTATCATCTCCAGATGGGAAGAGGTTAGGGCAGTCCCAAGTGTTGCAACCACTTTTCTTAAGCCTTCCTGATGGAGCCTTATCGCATCAAAATATCCTTCCACGACAATAAGACCATCTTCCCTATTAACCCCCTCTTTTGCCTTATCCAGGCAATAGAGGTTCTTTCCTTTAATGTATATAGGGGTTTCAGGGGAATTAATATACTTCGGGAGTGAATCATCCAATGACCTTCCCCCAAAACCGATAACCCTCCCGGTTATGTCCCTTATCGGAAAGATTACCCTGTTTCTGAAGCGATCATAATAACCGCTTTTGTCGTTCCTTTTTAAGATTAATCCCGATAATTCTAGAACTCTTGGGGCCCAACCCCTCTTTACCATATGGGAAAAGAGTCCGTCCCAGGAGTTGCGGGCGTATCCAAGGCCGAATCTTAGAATGGTTTCGGCATTCAACCCCCTTTTTTCAGTAATGTATTCCATTGTCTTGCAGCCAGTGTCGTGATCATGCAGGTTCTCCTGATAATAGACCATGGCAGCATTATTTACCTGATAAAGGAGTTCCCTCTCTTTTTGAACAGGAGACTCTTTATGATCCTTTTTTTTGTCGGAAAGTGTGATGCCATACCTCTTGCCGACAGATGTCACCGCTTGAGGAAAACCGAGATTGTCTATCTTCATCATAAAATGGAAAATATTGCCGCCTGTCCCGCACCCAAAACAATGGAATATCTGTTTTTTTGGACTCACAACGAATGATGGAGTCTTCTCGGAATGAAAAGGGCAAAGGCCCTTATAATTTTCTCCACTTTTGGTCAGGCTCAGATATCCAGCTATAATTTCAACTATATCTGCCCTGTTTTTTACCCTATCTACTAACTCATCAGGGATATAGTTTTGAGTTTCAGGAACCTCCATTATCTACCCGCCTGCCGTCTTTGTCAGGAGCTCTTTTACTATATTGCTGACCGAGGCCGGGTCAGCCTTACCGACGATCTTTGGCACCAAACGCTTCATAACTTGCCCCATATCCCTTATTCCGACAGCATTTACCTCTTCTATTGTTTCTTTTATAATCTTAACCAGATCCTCATTAGTTATCTGTTTTGGGAGGAAGGCCTGAAGTATCCTGATCTCCGCCTCTTCTTTGTCTACAAGATCCTGTCTTCCCCCCCTTTTGAATTCCTCGATAGAATCTCTCCTTTGCCTTACTGAGGAGACGAGTACCTGAATCACATCCTCTTCTGATAATACCTTGTCCTTGCCTTTTTCTATCTCTTTGTATTTTAAGGAGGATCTAACCATCCTGATGACAGAAACCTTGTTCTTGTCGCCAGACCTCATTGCCTCCTTCATCTCATTGATAAGTCTTTCCTGTAATGGCATCTAGCTTACAACAACAAATCTCGATTTTTTTATTGTCCTTTTTCTTGCTGCCAACATCTTGCGCTTGCGCCTCACGCTAGGTTTTTCATAGTGCTCATGTTTTCTGATTTCGGATAAGATCCCAGACTTCTCGCACTGTTTCTTAAACCTCCTGAGGGCATTCTCAAAGGATTCATTATCCTTTACTTTCACTAAAGACATAATAGATTCACCCCCATCCAATTAAATTTATTAAAAAAAGAAAAAACTATCTTCATAGTTATGAAAAAAATATAACATTATAGATTAACACAATAACAAACTTGTGTCAATTTTAATTCATGGTCAAAAAAATATTAATTTCCAGACCAAGACCTGTATTTCAAGGAGATTAAATAGATGTCTCCTCATCGGTAAGATAACAGGATGGGTCTGGTGCCCACGGGTCGCCATAAACGACGTCAGCCCTAACCCTGAAGCTTCCTCCGCACATATCCAGGAACTTGCATCTGCTGCATTTCCCCTTTAAAAGAGGGAGCCTGTTTTTTAAACCTGCCATAAGGGGATCTGATGTGTCCATCCATATTTCACTGAAACGCCTCTTTCTGACATTGCCCAGGGTATAATGCTGCCAGAATTGATCCGGGTGGACATTTCCAAGGGGGTCTATATTCCCGATACCGACGCCTGATGAGTTTGTCCCACCCCCGTTCCAGCGCATAAGGGAAGCAATCTCCTCTGCCCTCTTAGGATCTTTTTCTTTAAGCCTCAGGTAAAGATATGGTCCATCCACATGGTTGTCTACGGTAAGGATATCTTTTTTAATGCCACGCATATGGAGATCCTTTGTTCGATCGAGGATTATGTCTATCGCATGTCTGGTCTCGTCATGACTTAGATCGTCCTTTGAGATCTTGCTCCCCCTCCCGGCATAAACAAGATGGTAAAAACAGGCCCTCTGTATCCCCTCCTTTTCAAGAAAGTCGAATATCCCATTTAAGTCTTCGTAGTTTCTTTTAGTAAGGGTGAGGCGAAGGCCTACCTTCTGCCCAACGTCCATGCAATTTCTTACGGCGTTGAGAGCAAGATCGAATGCCCCCTTCATGCCCCTGAATCTGTCGTTGGTCTCTCCTATTCCGTCGAATGAAATACCTACGTAACTGAAACCAACGTCTTTGATCCTTTTTGCCATATCCTTATCTATTAGCGTCCCGTTGGTAGATAGTGTTAGCCTCATGTTTAGCCCTTTGGCGTATTCTGCAAGGTTGAATATATCTTTTCTTATGAGCGGCTCGCCGCCTGAGAGAAGGAGAGCGGGGCTTCTAAAAGAGGCGAGATCCTTTATGACCGCCTTTGCCTCATCAGTTGTGAGCTCCCCTGGATAATCTGTATTGTGTGAGTCAGAATAGCAGTGGACACAACTAAGATTGCATTT
>CAYZUL010000070.1:0-14787 GCA_964481895.1 uncultured Nitrospirota bacterium
CAATGCTCTCAATACATTAGTCGTGCTCCTGATTAAATTCTGGGGAAAGTCCACTATTGGATCCAGGTTATAGTTTAGATCTATTCATGATATAATGCCTGCAAATCGGGAGGAATCTTAAATGGCTACAAAGATTAACTACATGGTTAAGGTAGTTGATGCAAAGATGACAGACGTAAAGAAGGCCCTGGAGGCAGGGGGGATTAAGGTGAGCAGTATTATTGAGATGTACAAGGAAGAGGCGAAGGAGACAGAGGCCAGCCAAAGCCTGGGACAGGAGTAATGTAGATCCGTAATAAGGGGCAGGCCTCTTATATGCACCGGACCTGGATGTCACATAGGCCCGTCTCTGTTGACATTTAGCCAGAATGGCTATACTATGCTCCATTTCTTGCTTGCGAATCCGTAAAAAATGAGAGAAGATCTTGTAAATATAATCAGGGATGCCCTTGGGAGGGCAAGGTCAGAGGGCGCTATCAGCATGGAAGCGATCCCTGAAATATCCCTTGAGATACCGAAGAGGAAAGGGCAGGGTGACTTTGCCACCACTGTGGCAATGACACTATCCAGGAAAACAGGCACCCCGGCCAGGGAGATAGCAGAGATCATCACAAGATATCTGACGCCGCTCCCACCCATTGTTGAAGGAATTGAAATTGCCGGCCCAGGGTTTATCAACTTCACCCTGAAGAAATCTTTTTGGCACAGGATGTTAAATGAAATAATAGCCGCAGGCACAGATTACGGCCAATCCGATATCGGAAAGGGGTTGCAGATACAGGTAGAGTTTGTAAGTGCGAACCCGACTGGCCCCCTTCATGTAGGACACGGAAGGGGCGCAGCAGTCGGCAACGCCATATCAAACCTGTTGAAGAAGGTCGGTTATAAAGTAGAGAGGGAATATTATATCAACGATGCCGGAAACCAGATGAAAAACCTTGCCCTGTCTGTCAATGCGAGATACCTTAATTTGCTTGGATCAGACCAGAGTTTCCCCGAAGAAGGCTACAAGGGGGCATATGTAGATGATATAGCAAGGTCAATTATTGACAAAGAGGGGAGGAAATATCTTGATGCACCAAGGGAGGAGACTCTTGGGATATTTTCAAAAATTGCTTATGACCAGATCATGTCCGGCATCAAAGAAGATCTGGCCCTGGCAGGCATAATATTTGACTCCTGGTTTTCAGAGTCCTCACTCTTTGCTAACAGCAAGGTCGAACAATCGTTGTCAGAGTTGAGATCAAAGGGATATATATATGAAGATGAGGGGGCAGTCTGGTTTAGGTCATCCGCATTCGGTGATGAGAAGGACAGGGTAGTTAGAAAAGGGGACGGCGAATATACCTACCTAGCATCAGATATCGCCTACCACAAGAATAAGCTTGAGAGGGGGTATGATCAGATCATAGATATCTGGGGAGCTGACCACCATGGATATATACCAAGGATGGAGGCCGCTATCGAGGCATTCGGATATCCTCGTAAAAAGCTCAAGATTATCCTGGCACAGATGGTAAACCTGCTCCGGGAGGGAAAGCCTGTCCAGATGTCAAAGAGGGCCGGTGAATTTATCACCCTCCGTGAGGTCATTGATGAGGTAGGGCCCGATGCCGCCCTGTACATATTTCTTACGAGGCGGGCTGACAGCCAACTCGATTTCGACCTGGAGGTCGCAAAAAAGGCATCTGATGAAAACCCTGTCTATTATATTCAATATGCCCATGCAAGACTTGCAAGTCTTGCAAGGGAGGCAGAAAAGAGGGGGATAGTGGTTGAGGGGTCAAGCGCACTAGAACCCTTGGGCCATGGAACCCTGGAACTCCTTGAATTGCCCGAGGAACTTGACATAATAAAGAGACTCTATATTTATCCTGATGTAATTGAGGCCTCTTGTGAGGCATTAGAACCGCACAGACTAACGATATATCTCCATGATCTGGCCTGGTCCCTACATAATTATTATTATAAACAGAGAATTATAGATGACAATATCGAGAAGACAAAGGCCAGGCTTATGCTCATGAACACGATAAAGGTCGTTATAGCAGACGCACTCAAGATCCTCGGGGTAACCAGACCGGAGAAGATGTGAGCCCCTTTAAAATAGAAAAAAAAGATATTGCCACACCTGCCAGAATAGGGAAGATCGAAACATCCCATGGCGACATTCAGACTCCGGCCTTTATCCCTGTCGGGACTGTAGGGAGTGTAAAGACCCTGACACCAAAGGAGCTCCTTGATCTCGGAGTCAGGCTGATCATAGGGAATGCCTATCATCTCTATCTGAGGCCGGGGCATAAGCTCGTAGAGGAGCTTGGCGGGCTGCACCGCTTCATCTCCTGGGACAGACCGATCCTCACTGACAGCGGCGGCTTTCAGATATTCAGCATGGGCGACCTGACTAAAGTGGATGATGATGGCGTCAGATTCCAGTCCCATCTCGACGGCTCATACCATTTTTTCTCACCGGAGGTCTCTATTGAAATCCAGGAGGCCCTTGGCGCTGATATAATAATGACATTCGATGAATGCCTCAAATATCCATCCACCCATGACTATACCGGGATATCAGTTGAAAGGACGACCCGATGGGCAGAGAGGTGCAGAAAGGCCCACAAGAGAAGAGATCAGTTGCTATTCGGGATTATTCAGGGAGGTTTTTTTAAGGACTTGAGGGAGCGGTCGGCAAGGGACATTGTCGAGATAGGCTTTGATGGTTATGCCATCGGAGGCCTCTCTGTCGGGGAGACAAGGGATATGATGCTCGAGCAGACAGACCTGGTTACGGCCATTATCCCCTATGATAAACCCCGCTACCTGATGGGGGTCGGCACACCCGAGGATATTGTTGAGGGCGTAATAAGGGGGATAGATCTCTTCGACTGCGTTATGCCGACAAGACATGCAAGGACAGGCTACCTCTTCACTTCTACTGGGAGGTTGATCATAAAGAACGCCAGGTATGCCAAGGATGAAAGACCCATTGATCCTGCATGCGGCTGCTACACGTGCCGGAATTTCTCAAGGGCCTATTTAAGGCATCTATTTATGTCGAAAGAGATACTTGCCCCAAGACTGAATACTATCCATAATATCTACTATTATATGGGACTGATGGGTAGCCTTCACAGGGCAATAGAAGAGGGGGGGATGTTAAAATTTAGGGAAGCGTTCTATTCATCCAGAAAAACGGAAAAAAAGGAGGTGATCTAGTTGTTCACGATATTTTCGTTGGGGGTTTACACGTCATTAGCCTTTGCCCAGACGGAAAAAGGTCCGGTTTCAAAAGAGACGATATTTACTACGCTTGTACCCTTTGCGCTGATCTTCGTCTTATTCTATGTGCTTATAATATTGCCTCAGCAGAAGAAACAGAAAAAGCACAAGGCTATGCTCGAATCTATGAAAAAGGGTGACAAGGTTGTTACATCGTCCGGAATGATTGGCGCCGTAGCCAACCTTTCAAAGGATGTTGTCACGCTCCAGGTGGCAGATAATGTCAAGATAAGGATCATGAGGAGTCACATAGCAGAATTCAGAACCGGAGGTGAAGAGGAGTAGAGATGAAGAAAGGGATAAAAACAAGGTCTTACTTTATTGCCCTGACGGTGTTGGTTTCGATTGTCTTTTTCCTTCCGTCAACACCCGCCTATAAGTATATGCCGCAATGGTGGAAGAGATATCTTCCCAACAAGGGGATAAACCTCGGCCTCGACTTAAGAGGCGGGATACATCTTGTCCTTGAGGTTGAAGAAGAAAAGGCAGTAGAGAACGTTGTTGAGAGGGCAGTAATAAACATGAAGGATTTCCTAAACGAAAAGAAGGTACAGATTGACTCGATCAGGAGGAGCGGCCCGGCAGAAATATCTGTCATGCACTCTCAGCCGGGGACCAAGGATGCGGTATCAAAGCTGACAGAGGGCTTTCCCAATTTTACCCTTAAGGAGTCAAAGGAAGGGGAGACTATCCTTGCCCTGCGTGAGGGCGAGGCAAAAAGGATCAAGGAGTCTGCATCTGCCCAGGCATTGGAAACCATCAGAAACAGGATTGATCAGTATGGTGTTACCGAGCCCCTGATCCAGAGACAGGCAGAAAATCAGATCGTAGTCCAGCTCCCCGGCATAAAGGAGCCTGGGAGGGCAAAGGAGCTGATAGGGAAGACAGCCATACTCGAATTCAAGCTATTGGATGAGGAGAGTCCGCTGATAAACCAGCTCCCCTCACTCATACCATCAGGCGATGAGGAGAAGATAACAAATGAATTTAAGGATAAGATACCGGATGGAGATGAGATCCTCTTTGACAGGATAGTCAATGCCGAGACAGGAAAGATATCAAAGAGGCCCTTTCTTGTGAAAAAGAGGACGATGGTCTCAGGTGATCTATTGACTGATGCAAGGGTGAGCATAGGCCAGTTTAACGAATCGTTCGTCTCCATTACATTCGACAGCGCCGGGGCAAGGCTCTTTGATATGGTAACGGCAGAAAATGTAAATAAACACCTTGCTATTATTCTCGATGGGAATGTATATTCCGCGCCAAAGATAAATGAAAGGATATCGGGCGGGAAGGCCCAGATCACGGGCAGCTTTACCACAAATGAGGCCAACGACCTGGCGATCGCATTGAGGGCAGGCGCCCTGCCGGCGCCCGTAAGGATAATCCAGGATGTAACGGTCGGCCCGACCCTTGGCGGTGACTCGATCAGGATGGGAATAAGGGCAGGGATCATAGGCACAATAGCAGTAATAGCAATAATGACCATCTACTACAGGCTGTCCGGTATGATAGCTGTCTTTGCCCTTGGTTTGAATATAATATTGCTCATAGGCGCCCTGGCGGCCTTAAATGCGACACTAACACTCCCCGGCATAGCCGGCATCATCCTGACTGTTGGTATGTCGGTAGACTCAAACGTCCTGATATTCGAAAGGATAAGGGAGGAATTAAGGCAGGGAAAAACGGTACGGCTGGCTATTGATACCGGGTATGACAAGGCATTCCTGACCATAATCGATTCACACATTACCACGCTTATAACAGCGCTTGCCCTCTTCCTCTTCGGTACAGGACCTATAAAGGGGTTTGCCGTTTCCCTGAGTCTTGGTGTCACAATCAACCTTTTTACCGCCATTATCGGGACCAAGGTGGTCTTTGATCTGATCAACAGCCTGAGAAAGTTGGAGAAACTAAGCATATAGGAGGTGATGATGCTCGATGTCTTCGGTAAGACAAATATTGACTTCGTAGAGAAGAGGTATCTAGCCTTTGCCTTTTCCGGTCTTCTGGTATTGCTCGGAATCTTTGCATTTATTCAGATCTACATGGGGAGGGCGAACCTTGGGATTGATTTTGCAGGCGGGGCGGCAATACAGCTTAAGTCTGACCGGCCTGTCAGGATAGATGAGGCGAGGAGACTCCTTGAGAAGAACGGATTCGGCGATGTCGAGTTCCAGGAATTCCCAGGGACAAACAGGCTCCTGATCAGGATCAAGAAACAGGAGTCAATGCAGGGTAAGATCGCGGATAAGATCGTAGGTATCTTTTCTGAAGGGTTCAGGGAGAACAGATTTGAGAGCGAAAGCAGCAGCGAAATCGGACCTACCATAGGCAAAAAGCTCCAGAAGGATGCAATCGTAGCAGTAGCAATATCTATGATCGGCATTATTATATATATTGCATTCAGGTTTGAGTTTAAATTTGGTATAGCGGCGGCCATTGCTACACTCCATGATGTCCTTGCTGTACTCGGCGTAACTTATATATTAAATAAGGAGATTAGCCTCCTGATTGTAACTGCACTCCTGACCATAGCAGGTTATTCGCTTACTGATACGGTTGTGGTCTTTGACAGGATAAGGGAAAATCTAAAGAAAAGGAATAAGGATACCTTTGGTCAGGTAATAAACAGCTCTATAAATCAGGTATTGGGCAGGACATTTATGACCTCCCTGACAACCCTGCTCGCCGTAACAGCCCTATTTGTATCCGGGGGTGAGGTTATCCATGACTTCGCCTTCACGCTCCTGGTAGGTATTATCGTAGGGACATACTCTTCATGGTTTGTTGCAAGTCCTATTCTTTTTGTATGGGGATCAGCCGGAAGAGAAAGACTCCTTAAAAAGGCATACAGATAGGCCTTAGTCTATGGAAAGATCGACTGATACAGATATCCCCCTATCGGGAAGACTAAAAGACAACGACCTTGTAGCTGTCTTAAGATACCTAAACAGGAATAAGAAAACAGGCACCCTGAATCTCAGAAGGAATGACCAGGACAGGTCTATTTACCTGAAGGGCGGCGAGATCATCTTTGCCATGTCCAGGTATATAGACGACCGTCTGGGCGAGATGCTTTTAAAGCTCGACAAGATAACGCTCGATCAATATGAGAGGTCTGTTGAGGAATTAAAGAAGGGCCATAAGAGGCAGGGGACGATCCTTGTAGAACTCGGATATATGTCCCCTGGGGATCTTGTCTGGTCCGTTAAATACCACGCCAAGGAGATAATCGTCAGCACCTTTAGCTGGATAGACGGCCAATATGAATTTACAGAGGGGAATCCCCGCACAGAAGAGGTAATAACCATCCACATGGGGATGGCAAATCTGATCCTTGAGGGCATTAAGAGGATTAATGACTGGACCAGGCTATGGAATGAGCTTCCTCCTGTAGATACGGCCTTGCAGATCACAGGAAGCCCGATAAACCTCTTTCAGGATATTGATCTTGAGGATCGGGAAAGGGAGATCATTACAAAGATCAATGGGAAAAAAAGCATAAGGGATATATTCAGGGAGTCTGGATTAAAGACCTTCGAGACCCTCAAGATAGTCTACTTCCTGTTCAGGCTCAGGATGGTTGAGGCCGTAAAAGCGGAAGGGACTAAAATCAAGGAAGAGGTCTACGAGGCGGATGTTTCGGGGAAGACTGAGGATAAAGGTAGATACCCAGCGAGCAAAGCGAGCGTTGAGGGGGAGGCTACGAAGGCTTGGCCTTCGGAGGGGGCGACGCAAGCCCCTGGAAATGAAAGCAGGGGTCAGGAGTCAGGGGTCAGGAGTCAGGAGGAAAGTCTGGATTCTGAATCTTTTAAACAGCGAGAGAAGTCGAGCGTTGAGGGGGAGGCTCCATCCGGCTTTGCCGGTGGAGGGGGCGACGCAAGCCCCTGTAATATACAACTCAGAAGACAGAAAATTATCGATACCCATAATGCCATGGCCGGGATGGATCACTATCAGATCCTCGGCCTCAAGAAGGGCGCCTCAGGAGATGAGGTGAAAAAGGCCTATTTCAGGCTTGCAAAAGAATATCATCCGGACATACACTATCAGGAGGGGATGGACGAGATGAAGGGGATGCTTGAGACCATATTCAGGAAGATAACAGAGTCCTATGACGTCCTCTCTGTAGACCAGACAAAGAAGGAATATGACCTCTATTCGGTAATAAGCAAACATGAAAGGAGAAAACCCAAAGAAGAGAAGACCCATGTAAGGGCACAATCCCAGTACCAGAGGGGTCTGGATGCGTTTAAGAAGGGGGACCTGAAAGAGGCAATAGACTCTATTCAGTGGGCAATAAAGCTAGAACCTACCAGGCCGGCATATTATACCCTCCTGGGGAAGATCCTGACCCTCATACCGGGAAGGATAAAGGATGCGGAAAATGGTTTTAAAAAGGCTATCGAGCTCGAACCAACCAACCCTGAAAATCATATCGGTCTCGGGTCAATCTACAAAAAAGGGAGTATGAAGCAGAGGGCAATCAGGTCATTCGAGGAGGCATTGGTCTGGGATCCTGAAAACACAGATGCAAAAAAGGAATTGGAGGGCCTAAAGTAATACCAAATGAAGGCAAATTGGTATAAGGGGAGGATATGAAGGAGAGACGCATATCAGGGAGGTTCGGCCTTGTTTCTTTGGCAGAAATAACATCAGTGGCGGACAAGGTTACAACAAATGCCTTTGTGGCAAATGCCAGCGAAACGGGCCTCGGGCTCTACATGGAAAAATATATAGATTCCGGAAGCGACGTTGCTATTAAACTTACCTACTTTGACCAGGGAGACAAGGGGAATGAAGAAAAGAGGGTGATGGAGGAGATAGACGGAAAGGTCCTCTGGATAAAGGTGCTTGGGAACTACTTCTTTGCAGGCATCGCCTTTAAGGTGCTTGACCAGAAGAGGCACAGACGGTTTATACAATATTTGAAGAACAGAAAGACAGATTGAAAGAAAAGAGGTGGATCAGGAGAGACACTGACGGGTTCATGGCAGATGAAATGAGCCGGGGTCTCGCAATAAGTCCTGTTGTAGCCAGGGTCTTATTAAATCGCGGGATAACGGAAAAGGAGGACGCAAAGAGATTTCTGTCAATATCCTCAACACACCTCCTTGATCCATTCATCATGAATGATATGGGTAGGTGCGCAGAGAGGGTTTCCCGTTCCATAATGACTAAAGAGAGGGTAATAATTTACGGGGATTATGATGTGGACGGCATTACCGCCACATCACTCTATCTCCTTTTTTTCAGAGACCTGGGGATGGATGTCCTGCACTATCTGCCATATCGGATGACAGAGGGATACGGAATGAACGAATCCTCTATAATGAAGATAAAGGAGATGGGGGTATCGCTGATAATTACAGCGGATCTCGGGACAACATCCCATAGGGAAATAGAGGTTGCCGCTTCACTGGGCATTGACGTGATAGTTACGGACCACCACGAGGCGCCGGAAGATCTGCCGAAGGCCTACGGGATAATCAACCCAAACAGGAGGGATTCTGCATATAGTTTCAAAGGCCTTGCAGGGGTCGGTGTTGCCTTTAAGTTTATTGGTGCCATCATGATGAAGCTCAAAGAACAAAGTTCAAAGTCCAAAGTGTTTGGCATTTGCAATTTGGATTTTGACATTTCTAAGTATCTCGATCTGGTTGCCCTGGGTACAATCGCCGACGTCTCACCTATGCTTGAGGAAAACAGATTCTTTGTAAGAGAAGGACTAAAGGCGCTTTCATCCGGCGAGAGGGCTGGGATAATGGCGTTAAAAGAGGTGGCCGGGATAGATGGAGAGGTCGGTGTCGGGACGGTCGGTTTCCAGCTTGCTCCAAGGATAAATGCCGCAGGCAGGCTCGCAGGAGGAGAGACCGGCATTGTGCTGCTCACAACAAGGTCCATGAAAGAGGCCATCGATGCTGCAAGACATCTGGATGCCAAGAACCGCGAAAGACAGAAGATAGAGGAAGGGATCTTGAATGATGTCCTGATCAGGATTAGGAACGAGGTCGACCTGAATCAGGCCAGCGCTATAGTCCTTGCATCACCAAAATGGCATCAGGGTGTAATAGGGATCGTTGCATCAAAGATAGCTGAAAGGTTCTACCTCCCAACCATCCTGATATCGCTAAAGGATGATGGGATAGGAAAAGGATCTGCGAGGAGCATACCTCCGCTTCACCTATACAAGGCCATTGAGAAGTGCTCTGATTACCTGGAGGGGTTTGGCGGGCACAAGTTTGCGGCAGGCCTGACAATAAAACATGAAAAGTTCAATGACTTCCAGAGGCGCTTTGATGAGGTTGTTTCAGCGTCACTTGGTGAATCAGATTTCCTTCCTGCCATCAGGCTTGATGCCGAAGTAAGGCTGGATGAAGTTACCTTCGGTCTGATAAAAGACCTTGAAAGGCTGTCCCCCTTCGGCCCCGCAAATCCGGAACCTGTGCTGGCAGCCATGAATGTTGAGCCTTTATCACCCCGACTGGTCGGAAACAATCACCTGAAACTGACCATCAAATCCGGACCCCATCACCTGGACGCCATAGGTTTTGACATGGGGTCTTTCTATCCTCATCTTACCTCCCGCATAAAATCCCTCACCCTAAGCCCTCTCCCACTGGGAGAGGGGAAGGGGAGAGGGAACTTGGTGGATATAGCCTTCACGCCACGGCTTGATACCTGGCGGGGAGAGGAGAGAATACAGATGAGAATAAGGGATATCAGGATGACCTCTGACGGAGGGTGCACGTAGCTGATGACACTTTCACCGGATAGACTGATAGATAAGGTGCTGGGGTATAACCCTCAGGCAGAGGTTTCTCTTATCAGGGAGGCCTATGAGTTTGCTGCCGCAGCCCATGAAGGACAGATCCGCCAATCAGGAGACCCCTTTCTTTGGCATCCCCTTGAGGTCGCTGAGATTCTGGCTGACCTGAAACTTGATGTCCCTTCAATTGCAGCAGGCCTCCTCCATGATACCGTTGAGGATACAAGGCATACCACAGAAGAGATAGGTAGGCGGTTTGGAGAAAAGATCGCCGGCCTCGTGGAGGGCGTAACAAAGATAGGGAAGATAGAGTTTAAGACCCATGAGGAGAAGCAGGCAGAGAACTTCAGGAAGATGATACTCTCCATGGCAGAGGATATCAGGGTCATACTGATAAAGCTGGCAGACAGACTCCATAACATGAGGACACTTGAACATCTGCCTGAACCAAAGCAGAAAAGGATAGCTCAGGAGACCCTGGACATCTATGCACCGTTGGCAAACAGACTGGGTATCGGCTGGGTAAAGTTCGAGCTTGAAGACCTATGCCTCAGATACCTTAAGCCTGACATCTATATAAATATTACCAACAAGATCGCAAAAAGGAGCGAGGAGAGAGAGAAATACATAAACGACCTAATCTCCATAGTGAAAAAGAATTTACTTGAATACGGCTTTAACGGCAAGGTAGCGGGGAGGAATAAACATGCCTATAGTATCTACCAGAAAATGGAACGGCAGGGCATCTCGTTTGAGGAGGTATACGACCTGACAGCCATTAGAATCATTACCGATACAAAGATGTCCTGCTATGCGATACTCGGCATGATCCATTCATTGTGGAGGCCTGTGCCCGGAAGATTTAAGGACTATGTCGGAGTACCTAAACCCAATCTCTATCAATCCCTCCATACAACGGTTAGCGGGCCCAACGGCGAACATGTGGAATTTCAGATCAGGACAGAGGAGATGCATAAGATTGCCAAAGAGGGCATTGCCGCGCACTGGAAGTACAAGGAGAAGGGCCAGATCGATGAGAAGGACAATAAGATCTTTGGCTGGCTGAGGCAGCTGATGGAGTGGCAAAAGGAGATGGCCGACAACAGACAGTTTATGGATTCCATAAAAATGGACCTCTACCAGGACGTTGTCTACATCTTTACCCCGAAAGGGGATGTCAAGGAGCTGATAAAGGATTCAACTCCCGTAGATTTTGCATTTAGCATTCATACCGAGGTAGGAAACCGTTGTGTCGGGGCCAAGGTAAACGGAAAGATCGTTCCCCTTAAATATCAGTTAAGCAGCGGGGATGTGGTTGAGATCATCACATCACCAACACATGTTCCGAGCAGGGACTGGTTAAAGTTTGTCAGGACAGCAAAGGCAAAGGCAAGGATAAAACATTGGATTAAAATTGAGGAGACGAAGAGGAGCCTTGATATCGGAAGGAAGGCCCTCGAGAGGGAAATCAGGAGACACAATCTGAGCACAACAGAGACATTCAAATCTGAGAAGCTTCTGGCTGTGGCCAGGGAGATGGGCTTTGAAAACATCGAGGACCTCCTTGCTGATATAGGATATGGAAAGGTCTCGCCGCAGCAGATAATAAACCACCTCCTTCCGGAAGAGTCCCTCAAGGAGGGGCTAAAGGAAAAGGTCGTTAAGAAGATAGGGATAAAGCCTGAAGGTATAAAGGTGAATGGCATAAATGATATCCTTATACACCTTTCGAAATGCTGCAATCCTGTGCCTGGCGATAATATCATAGGTTTTATAACCAGGGGGCGGGGCCTATCCATCCATACTGTAGATTGCCCTAACATTGATGAGCTTGATTATGATAAAGAGAGGATGGTCGATGTCGGTTGGGATGTAAAGGGTGCAGGGACCCATCCTGTAAAGATCTCGGTCCTGACTGTCGATAAGCCGGGTCTTCTTGCTAATGTCTCCGCCTCTATTACCTCTGCAGAGGCCAATATCAGCCATGCCGAGATCAAGACCACTGAAGAGAAAAAGGCCGTACTGAATTTTGTTGTCGAGATAACAAATACAAAACACCTTGAAAAGGTCTTAAAGAATATCGAAAAGGTAGAGGGTGTGCTCCAGGCCCGAAGGATAAGAGGCGGTTAGGTAATGGCAAAAAACAGTTTTTCCTATCCCTTTCCATCATTATCAGTATCATATAGCTTTTTTTCGCATTCCGGGCATACACCATGGGTAAACTCGGCCTTCCAGTAATCTCTTATAAACTCTTCTATATTCTTCCAGGTTCCATTGCTGTTGCGCATCTTTTTGCAACACATGCAGACCGGTACCAGCTCCCAGGATCAAAGCTGAGGCAGGTCAGCACTAAAGAATGACTAAATTAAGTCATAATTATAGGGGCAATCTGACCAATCGCCGGTGGATGCAAAAGGACAGTTATCGGTAATGTAGTGTTCTACCCCTTTATTCACCATAATCTGATGGATGATAGATTTCTGTTTCTCGCTCTCCATCTTCAGAGAACATAGAAGCTGGTATTCCTGATCAGAGGGAGATACCTCCTTCCCAATTGGACTGGATATAATTGTAAGGAATCTGCATGACATAGCTGCCTCGCTATTAATCCAAAGGATGTCTATTAATTAATTGATATGCCTGGGAACTATTGGTCCCCGGCATATACGAATGTTAATAGCATATCTTTAGTATAATAGAACTGATGTTAGGATGGTATTAAGATTATGTAAAATTATTGTAATCTCTTGTTATCTGCTTTTATATCCTCAAGTTGACTTCATTTGTCCTAAAGTACCGGTTCGATAAGCTCACGACAGGCTGGGGCAGTTCCTATCTTCATTTAAATGGGCTTTCTGTATCTACTAAAATTTACTGATTTTTTACATAGTTATAACATTGCTATGACACTGGTCTGTTATCTTATACATGTAAAGGCTGACAAACAAACCTTACAAGCATTTTTAATTGGTATCCGGCTTATGGGAAAGCGGATTGTTGTTGTAGAAGACGAAGAGAAGGTCGTATTGATTATCAGGTCGCTCCTCAGCAAGGAGGGATTCTATATTAAGAGTGCCACTGACGGGATATCCGGTCTTAAGCTTGTACGGGAAGAGATCCCTGACCTTTTAATACTGGATCTTATGTTGCCAGGGCTTGACGGACTTGATGTCTGCCGGGAGATCAGGATGGATCCAAGGACAGCCCAAATCCCCATCATAATCCTTACATGTAGATCAGAGGAACTTGACAGGGTCTTAGGACTCGAGCTTGGGGCAGATCATTATATAACAAAACCCTTTTCCCCAAGAGAACTCCTGGCAAGGGTAAAGGCGATACTAAGAAGAACCGGCCAGAGCAAGGCGGTTCCTGCCAGAATCTCCTACAAGAATCTTACAATAGATACGTCTGCCTGCATGGTGAAAGATGGATCAAGAGAAGTAAAATTGACCCCTAAGGAGTTCGGGCTCCTTACCCATCTTGTCAGGAATAAGGGTCGCGTCCTGTCCCGGCAGGTAATACTTGACACTGTTTGGGGGCTTCCCGGAGGTATAACCACAAGGACGGTTGATACCCACATACTGGGTCTACGTAAAAAGATGCCTGTTCTTGCAGATTCAATCCTGACTGTCAAGCAGTTTGGGTATAAGCTAAAAGAAGAGGATTGATATGGGTAATGGGGTGAGTGACGGGATTTGAACCCGCAACCACCGGAGCCACAGTCCAGTGCTCTGCCGTTGAGCTACACTCACCGTCTAATTTTAAGGGGCTCACGTCGCCCCCTCCACCGGCGAAGCCGGATGGAGCCTCCCCCTCAACGCTCGACTCCGCTCGCTGTATAGATTCCAAAGGGGCTTGCGTCGCCCCCTCCAATAGGGCTAGTCGAAGAAGTCGAAAGGTAGCTACACATTAAATCTCCCTCTCCTTAAAACCTTCCCTTTCCATGGTCTTATGGAGATCCTTGATCTCCTGCTCCATCTCAAGGATTATCTCCCTCTGATGTTTGAGCAGCGTAATGATCTCCCTTACTCCCCCTTCGGCCTTTCTGTTTATCTGATAGTCACGCATGACAGTCGCCCGGTCCCTCTCGGTCTGCCTGTTCTGACTCATCATAATTATAGGGCCTGCATATGCCGCCTGCAGGCTCAATATCAGATTCAACAATATAAATGGATATGGGTCCCATTTATAGATCCACCCTATGATATTTATCACTATCCAGACCGCTATTGCTATTGTCTGCGATACAATAAATCGCCAGCTACCGAGAAGGGATGTAATCCTGTCAGCCATGACCTGACCAGTGCTTAGGGGTGTCTCATCATACAGCTCCATTACCTCCTTCCGGATCGAGGATCTAAACCTGGCATCTATCTCCGGCCTTCTCATCTCTACCTCATAATATCAAATATACACACATGGCGCGCCTGAGAGGACTCGAACCTCTAACCCACAGCTTAGAAGGCTGTTGCTCTGTCCTTTGAGCTACAGGCGCACTGGTCGGGGCGAGAGGATTTGAACCTCCGACCCCCTGCTCCCAAGGCAGGTGCGCTAGCCAGGCTGCGCTACGCCCCGTAACTATTGCAGGGGAGCGACCATCCCCCTCCACCGGCAAAGCCGGTTGGAGCCTCCCCCTCCCTACGCTCGACTCCGCTCGCTGTTCTATTATAGGGGCTTGCGTCGCCCCCTCCACAAGGCAAAGCCGAAGCGAGCATCCGGCTTGGCCGGTGCAAGCG
>CAYZUL010000071.1:0-14772 GCA_964481895.1 uncultured Nitrospirota bacterium
CCTCTTTAGCCTGTTTTTTTATGCTAGCCATAATTGCTTACCCCTCTCCTCGGATCGGTGAATCACAATATAACATAATGCAGCATGGCTCACAAGCATCGCTCTATCAGAACCGGCTGGTTAGTATCCGGCCTGGGCACGGCATATTCTCGTTGTCAATACACAGTTACATTGACTGGGAGCTGCTGGCCGTTAATATTTTAATAGTTCTCCTTCCATACCTCAGTGCCTGCAGCGTTAGGCCCCCCAGGGCTCGAATCAAAGGGGTTGACTGTCACCGATGTTGCGTATGTTTTTACAATAGGTGTGGCATTTGCATCGGTGATCGTTACATTGAAGGTGTTGACCCCGGTTGTTGTCGGTGTTGCGGAAAATACAATTGTGAAATCTCCGCTGGCATCAGGGAGCATTTGGTTGGCTGACGCCGGCGCCGAATAAAAGATGGGATTCGCACCGGATGTGGTCCAGGACTCATCAGTTGCATTTATAACAGAATAGACATCGCTGCCATAAGTCCAGGCAGCTGGATATGATACTGATACGCTCTGAATTGCTGCGCAACCCTTGTTTGTAACAGTCCATGTCAATTCCTCATTGGTGCTTGAGGCGTTTGTGACAGCAGGAGTCGGAGTCACTGGGTAACCATCAAGATCGTCGGAAGTGGGAGGTGTAGTTAAGGATGAAGTGCCACCTGAAGGAGTAGGACAGGAGCCTGTCCTGTTATAGAGTGCGCTTCCTGTTACAGAAAAAGTGGGTTTTGGGCTTCCCGTAGTTCCTGTAATAGGGGCGGTCCATGTAAATGTGCCCGAGGAGCCGTTTGTTATGCTTGATATGCACACAGGCAATGGAGGTGAGAATGCACCAACAAAGACTGTGCTGCCTCCGCCACCGGGAGTCGTTATGGCGTTCAACGCCGATGGGGTGATATTGGTTATAGCGCTTCCTGTATTATTTGTTACCGTCATCGTGAAAGTAGCTGTATCGCCTGAAAAAACACAGGCAGGGCTTGCAGCTACAGGTCCTGTAACAGAAATGCTAACACCTACTTTACTGACAACAAGCGTATTAGAGGTTGCACTTCTTGATGTAGCAGAACTTGTGTTATTACGCACACTGGCAGTAAAATAAACTGAGCCATTATCCCCTCCAGCAGTAGTGTAAATAAAACTAATGGTTCCCGATGCACCAGTAGCGAGTGTCAAAGGGTTAGGAGAATAAACAGGCGCTGGACTGTTGAGCGTAACGGTTGGCGTTATAACAGGGGTTGGCCTATTGCCGGCATCTGAAACAACAATGCTGTTAAGTGTTGCAGATGAAATATTCTTCACAGTAATTCTCAGGCAGAAATTTGTTCCTGAGGTAATAGTGCTTACCGAAGTTGTACAGGTAGGATCAAGTGTCTGAAAGGAGGTTATTAGCAGCGACTTCAGCGTCCATGAACCCTGATTGTTCTTAGTCACGCGGCCTGAGCGGGTGATCCCGTTGCTGAAGTTCGTATCAAGGGTATAGCTCGCTCGCGCATCCTGAAGCGTCTCGTTTACATCAGCAGTCGTCGATCGCATGACAATGACCAGGGTAAAGCCCAAAGAGCTGCCTGTAATAATAGAATTGGCCCAGGAAGTTGCCCGAAAAGTCACAGACGTGGCTGAATACGCAGTGCGTGTCCAGCCCGCGGGGGCCGCAATTGCGCTGGAGAATGTGCTGCCAGTGTTAATTCGGAACCGCATATCATATATCCTCTCTCCGGCATTACCACCTGTACTGGTATTAGTTATTGTGTAAGTGATAGACTGGGTACTGCCCATATCAAACTGGGTCCCAAGGGCAGGATTTTGTGTTATATCGAACTGCCTTGCGGCCTCTGCCGAAGAATGCGCAAAAATAAAGAAAAACACTAACAAGAAGAATATGTGTTTGATTTTCATTAATCCACCTGTCTTCTTTAACGACTGATAGTCTTCTTTGTTACACGATTTACATTTCCTGCAACAGCAACACTGACTGTCCCTGTTGACACTGCTTCCGCCTCATAATCCGGCGATGAGCCGTCCACTAAGATTGGAGTAACCGGCTGACCGTTCGAATGGGCTGCCGCCACAGTTCCATTCTGACCGCGTGATACCCCCTGAAGCGTCATGTTACCGCCTGTTATAGTTGACCCGGTATATGTAATCTCTTCACCCTCTATATCAATGGTCCCGGCGCTTAGAAACTTCAAATGTGCCGCAATCGTAATGGTCGTGGCAGCCGCAGTTATATTCCCATTGAGCGTAGTAACCGGGTAGACCCGATCGCCGCGCTCGTGGGCGCCTGGGGCCCCTGTCACCGTGCCGATCGTGACATTGCACGAGATCCCCGTGAAGGTATTGGAGCCTTTACCGGTATACTGCACGAACTCACCTGTGGTGATGTCATCCTCTATTTGCAGAAAACCAGCAATTGGAAAACGGTCGGCAGTATAAACCCGTATAGTAATTCCCGGGGCGCAAGCAGGGATCCTCGTCCTAAGGGTCGTTGCAGGCAGGTTGCTGCTTACCGTGAATGAGCCTGAACCAAGGGTTTTTGTGGTAATTGCAATAGGATCAGATGTGCTCCTATACCAATCCAGGTTTTGCGCAAGGCTCCGTTGCTCAAATTCCAACCCCCCCTCTGCAATTGCAAAGGCCTCTTCCCCCGCAGACTGATTTAAAGCAGTAAAGCTCTCGGTATTTATGAGCGAGACAAATACAGCGGCAATGATACCCATTATCAGGATAATTGCGATGATAATGATCAGGCTGGCGCCCCTCTGATTTCTTTTGGTAAAAACGTCCATAATATCCATCAAAAACCCCTTGGATGCACCTGGGATCTAAATTGCACGGCCTCTGTTCCTGATCCGACCGTAAGGGCGATCTGGACAGACCAGATATTGGTAACTGCAGGAGCTACTATGGGAGCCCCGCCAATAGCAGTCCCGGTATTATCTAAATATGTAAAGACCAACCCTGATACATTTGTGGCCAGCTTATTCGTAACCGCAGCGCTTGGCGGATCAGTATATACCCGGTTAAGATCCGTACCAGCCAGGACAAATTTAACAGTGTCCCCATCTATATTTGTAAACTCAAATGTGGTGGCATTGGCTGTGATGACGCTGGTGTTATTACGCACATTTCGGATCTCGCGGATCATCCTGTCTACAGCAAGCCTGTTTACCTGCGTTGCCTCACGGACTGCATCACCTGTTAATACACTTCTTGTTGAATAGAGAAACACCTCTGAGGTTATTATCCCGATAATCCCCAGGAGCACGATCGTAATAACCATCTCGATCAGTGTTATGCCGCCATCATTTTTCATCTCATACCTAATAATTGGTTAAGAGGCTTACAAGCACGGCGTTCGGCACGCTAGGCCCTACACCGACAGCCCTTACTGTAACCGTGACTTTCTTATATCCCTGATCTGTCCCGGACGGATTAAGATTAGCATCCACCAATTCCACATCGGTCTTCTTTTCATAATTGGGAAAACCAGATACTGCCGAAAAGGTACCGGCCCCCACCGTGATATTGGCATAGCCGCAAGCCCCACAGGTAGACATCTTTTTGGCAATGACATTTTCCAATTCTTCCTGTGCCAGATTGGCCGCTGTTGTCGTTCCTAGCAGGTTTACCTGGCTGCCTGTCATAAAGCTTACCCCTGCGATCAGACCGGGGATCACGATCGCCATGATCACAATGATCAGGATCACCTCTATTAATGTAAAACCATCATCCTTCATTTTAATACGTCAGCTTCCCGGTGTTTGGTTCAATTGTAATCGTGCTTGTGCTTCCAGAAAACCCGATACTGCTTGTACAGGCAAGGAGCGTTCCGTTTGTATCAGTCGGCGCGCCAATGCTGTTAAATTCAATTACAGACCCACCGCAAAAAGGGGTAGTCGAGCTAAACCGTACACTAGTAAGCTGCCCCTGCTGATAGGTGTCAAAGTTAACTATAAAATCGTTACCCAGATTAGTCGGATCTTTAATGTCCGTATCTACCCCTCCGGTATCTTTATGAACAGAGTATATCTGCGTGGAATTGATAGTCAACCCGTGGCGGCTCTGTGTTGCTATGGCCAATTGCTGCGCATAGCGGAGATCACCTACCATCTTCTTTATGGCATTGTTTACCCGGATACTGCCCAGGCCTCCAAGGTTAAGGGATACGATAACTCCAATAATACCTAACAAAACTATTACTATTACAAGCTCTATTAATGTAAAACCTTTTTCACCATCAGGCATATATTATCGCTATCTCCTTGATCTACCTATTAAAATTATACTATAAAAGAGGAATATTACCAAAATCGGCCCTGCCAAAGAGATATTGCCACTTACAATTAGCAGGTCCGAGGACCGTTTGAGATAAAAAGACGCCCTGGTGATGTTAAATTAGTCGGCCCGTTATAGGTCACGGTTATCCTCCTATCCTTACCAGCCTGGCAGTTATTGGTTCTTAAGCGGAAGGTGCAATCCGTGCCATTACATGAAATGTTTGACTTAGATAATCCAGAGGAGGAAAAGGTTAAATTATTATATACCTCCACTCTGAAGCTTCCCGCGGGGCTACCATTTGGCGCTGTTGGAAGCCCTTTTAGTTTATTGATAGCAAGAGTTAGTTGTAAGTTAGCCGCGCTAAAAGCACCCCGGAGGCTTGCATCCTTGGAATCGTTAATAATATTGCCAATCTGGGTTAGAACTGCTGTCCCAATAATTCCCAGGATAGCGATAATAAGCAGGATCTCGATCAGCGTAAAACCGCTTTCATTTTTCAGCATTTCTTGCTGCCTTATATTCTTATGCGGTCCTTGTGTTTATCACCTAATTTTATACTAAAATTATAAATTTGATCAGGTATAACCAAGAAAAAGATGGTCGCAGGGAAGGCCCTGCGACCTGGTTATCAAGTTAGAACTAACTGGCTTAAATAAGTTTAAATTAACAGCCCGTTTCCGTCAACGTTGTTACAATCGCGCCTGTAGCCTGAGTATAAACATTAGAAGCCTGACAAGTTGCCGAAGCATCCACCTGCATTACCCAGGTACAATCAACACCGGCAGCACAAGCTAGAGTACCCTTTGAAACCCTGGAAGAGTTCCAGGATACCTTATTAAAAACCTCCACACCAAAGCTATTAGCACCCGCTGTATTTGCTGTAGGCAATTGCTTTATTGTATTCAGAGACAATGCAAGCTGGGTGTTAAAAGCTGCTGGTGCAGCCTCAATCGACGATTTTTTTGAATCCGAAATAATAGTCCCAAACTGTACCGTGGCCACTGCTGCCAGAACACCTAGTATTATAACGATCAGCACCAGCTCGATCAGCGTAAAACCTTTTTCATTCTTTAGAATATTCATTCCTTTTCTCCTCTCTTGTTTTGGTTATGGTTCATGTTTAATGTTCTCACCACTTCTCATACCCCTCTGTTGTGGATGAGACCCTGCCTTCTTTTGGTTCATATGAGTATCTGTTCCCGAAGGGGTCTATAGGATACCCCTCACTGTCCATGACCAATCCTTTCAGGTATTGATCATTAAATATTGTTCCCTCCTTTGTTGGAATAATATACCTCTTTGCTAACAACTCTTTCAAGCCCTCCGGCGGCTTATTGTTAAGCAGGACATATAGCTGAATTGAAGTCCTTATATTTATCAGCCCCATCCTCAATGCCGTCTCCCTCGCCTCCCTGGCCATCCTCTGATATCTCGGTATCAAAACCACAAACATTAGGGATATCAGAAGGCAGACAATAATTGTGTCAATTATCCCAAGGCCTTTTTCACTGAAGCCCTGACCGTCTACACCCTGAGTTATTGACATATACAATATCCATGCCAAACCTATTGGAATAAATAATATATAAATTTTATAATAATTTCAAGAAGATAATTAGGAATAAATAATTTTTTGACCTCCGGGAACTCCAGGAATTGTGTAAAGGGTTACCTGCTCATATGTCAAAAAAAGCCATGCTTTTGACGCTATACAGGCTATGTGATATAGTCATAATCTTTGGAGATAAAATGCAGAAGATACCCATGGGCTAAAGCCCGCAGGTACTTACCAGAGAGCCAAACGAGCGTGTGAGGGGGAGACTCCGATGCGGCTTTGCCGGTGGAGGGGGCGACGCAAGCCCCTTTAAATAAATGACCAGGATCATAGACAGATACATCTTCAGAGAGCTCCTTCCCCCATTCTATTTGAGCCTGATCCTCTTCATATTTATCTTTCTGACTAACCAGATATTGCGGCTGATGTCCCTTCTTATAAATAAAGGCGTCGAGATTTTGACGATTCTTAGGGTCCTGTTATATATAACCCCATCCTTTCTGGTTTTAACCTTGCCGATGGCCGTACTTATCTCATCCATAGCTGCCTTTAACAGGCTGAGTCAGGACAGAGAGATTATGGCAATGAGGGCCTCAGGGATATCTCCATACAGGCTTTTTATACCAGTGGGTATATTTTCGCTAATCATCTACCTTTCCACAGCTATACTATCCCTCTATGCGCAGCCATGGAGCGGAAGATCCATGAAGAACCTCGCATTCAATATCTTGAAAAAGGAGATAAGCGTAGGACTGGAAGAGGGTAAGTTCAATGACCTGATCAATAATATGGTAATATACATAGACAAGATGCCGGCGCCCCAGAGCATGCAAGGTATATTCATTTCTGATATTAGGGACCCGAATAACCCCAGCCTTATAGCAGCAAGAGAGGGCGTCATTATTGCTGAGCAGGACTCAAACCGTATCGAATTTATTTTAAAGGATGGGAGCATTAATAAGAAGGGGAAGAATGACAGTATCTATCAGCGCGTGGTTTTTTCTACCTATAGTCTTAAGTTTGACCTCACAGAGGAGCTAAAGAAAGGGAGAGGGGTTGATAGCCCGTCTGTTGATGAGATAAAGAAGAAGATTGCCCAATCAGGCAGGAAAGATAGCAGATACCTGAGGCTTCTTGAGGAACATTACAAGAACCTTTCATTCCCCTTCGCATCTATAATCTTCGGGCTTCTCGGTGTCCCCCTGGGGATATATTCCAGATACTCCGGAAGACTTGGGGGGTTCACTATCGGGATTGCTATGATCGTCTCATACTATCTACTCATTATATTAGGTGATTCCCTCGCCTCAGGCGGAGTGCTATCCCCGGTTTATAGCGCCTGGCTTCCGAATATTGTGTTCATAATGCTGGCATTATGTCTTGTAATTAAAACAGGAAGGGGGAACAACTAGTCCGGTCTTTTAGTCCGGTCTTCCAGGCCTATGTTCATTCTGGATCGATATATCTTGAAGGAATATGTAAAGATATTTTCTCTCGCCCTTTTGGGATTAATAGTTGTTTACCTGGCCATAGAATTCCTGGACAAGATAAAGAACTTCATAGAACACGATGCCGGATTATTTGATGTGCTTGAATATTTCCTTTTCAGGCTGCCTAAGGTCATATCTCTTATCTCCCCGCCAGCCCTCCTGATAGCAATCCTTATCACCTTTGGTATCCTTTCCAGAAACAATGAGATCGTTGCTATGGAGGGGAGCGGTATATCTGTATACAGGATATCCATGCCTTTATTGTTATTTTCCATGCTCTACGCGTTCCTGCTCCTCTATCTAAACCTGACAGCCATCCCGACTGCAAATGGGGAGGCAGAGTTTATCAAGGATGTCATTATAGAGAATAAACCGAAAGGGTCATATTTCAGACAGGACAGGATCTGGTTTCGCGGCAATGATCATTCAATATTCAATATACAGTTAATAGATAAGAATAACAGGATACGCGGGATTAATGTCTACAGGCTGGATGATAAGTTTTCCATCTCTGAGATTGTTGAGGCAAAAGAGCTTAGTTATGAAAAAAACGGATGGGTACTTATTTCAGGAGCAAGCAGGATATTCCATGAGGACGGGGGAATAGAGACCCTGCCATTTGAGACCATGCCAATAAATCTGGATTGGAAACCGGATGAGATCAACAGGATGGATATAGACCCTGACAATACCACGTATTCAAACCTGGCCAGCTATGTAGAAAGATTAGAGTCGGGAGGATACAGCCCCGGCAGATATAAGGTTAATCTGCACGAAAAGATCTCTATCCCACTGGTAAATCTTATTATGGCCATGATCGGTATCTCTTTCGGCCTGAGAAACAGCAGGGGCATCGGGATTGCAAAGAGCATCGGTGTCAGCCTGGTCATAGGTTTTAATTACTGGATAGTCCATTCTATAGCAATATCATTGGGGTATGGCGGCGTTATCCCTCCTATCCTGGCGGCCTGGACGGGAAATCTGATATTCCTTGCCATAGGGGGATATCTATTTTTGACTTTAAGATAAGCCTCGGTTACAACCTAGTCCCTGACCCCTAGCCCCTGCTTTTAGCCCTCTCAATAAAGAGCCGCACCTTATCATGGTCTTTCTTTCCTTTAGATGCCTCAACCCCGCTGCTCACATCAACCGCATAAGGCATGACCTTATCTATCGCACCCATTACATTCTCTGGTGTAAGACCGCCTGATAAGATGATCCTCCCATATATCTTCGCCTCAACTGCTATATCCAGATCAAATCCTTCTCCCGTCCCTCCATATCCTTTCCTGTTATAGCTGTCAAGAAGAAAGGCTGAGACGTTGTACTTGGCAAGACAGGTGATGCTTTCTCTCTCTTTTACCCTTATCGCCTTGATAACGGGCTTATTAAACAGGACACAAAATCCCGGTAATTCTTCTCCATGGAGTTGCAGTATATCAATTCTTGTACTCTCAATAACCCTTCTTATCTCTGATTCTTTTTCATTTACAAAAACCCCCACAGCTTTTACAAAGGGTGGGAGCCTTTTTATGATCTCTCCTGCTTTGGAAGGCACAATATATCTTGGGCTTTCCTTGTAGAAGATAAATCCCAGGGCATCTGCCCCGGCATCAACAGCGGCCATTGCATCATCAAGGTTTGTGATACCGCAGATCTTGACCTTAATCATCGGCCAAAGAGTTCCCTGATTTTTTTTTCTATATCTTCGCTCTTCATCAGGGTCTCACCAATCAAGACGGCATCCACCCTCTGGTCTTTTAGCGCCAATATGTCATCCCTCGTTGATATCCCGCTTTCGCTGACAACAATCTTATCGTCAGGAATCAGCTTTATCAGTCGCGCTGTTGTATCTATGTTTGTCTCAAATGTAGAAAGATCCCTGTTGTTTATGCCAATAATATCTGCATCAGAGCAGATGGCCTTTTCAACCTCTTTTTCTGTGTGAACCTCGATAAGCGAGTCAAGGCCGAGCTCATATGCGAGATGCTGATATTCGGCAAGCTGTGTCTTGTCCAGGATCGAAACAATAAGGAGGATTGCATCAGCGCCAAAAGCCCTGGCCTCGTAGATCTGGAATTCATCTATTATAAAGTCTTTTCTTAAGAGAGGGACCTTAACGGCCTCCCGGATCAAGGTAAGATATTCCAAGTCCCCTTGAAAAAAGGCCTTGTCTGTTAAGACAGAGACGGCAGAGGCAAGAGACTCTTCATAGATCCTTGCGATCTTAACAGGATCAAAGTCCTCCCTGATGATCCCCTTTGATGGCGATGCCTTCTTCACCTCGGCTATCAGGGATATCTTATCAGTCTTTGATATAGCATTCCCAAAGGGTATAGTAGGAAGGAGCTCAGAGATTTTTGACTTAAGTTCCGAGAGCGCCCTCGCAGATTTCTTTTCCTTCACCTCATCTTTTTTATGTCTTAGGATCTCATTTAAAAACATCTTTATCAGTTCACCATCAAATTAACTGATGTCATAAATTAAATGTTTCCACAAATATTTGTTAAGGCTTGCAACTAAACTGCCCATCTAAAAACCTCTCACAGCATCCGAAGCCCGGCAACCCTCTTAAAGATCTTGAAGTCATTATCACGGGTTACAAAAGTTGCCTCATAATCCAGACAATTCTGGGCGATCAGGGTATCAGCGATCTTAGCTTTGTGGCCGCTTCGCAGAATCTTGGCCCGCAATAAACCTGTCCGTTCCCAATATCCATCTTTAATGGGCAGAATTGGAAGCTGCAAGATGGTCTCCCTTACAGACCGGCTAAGATGCGGGTCACTCAAGATCTCGGTCACGGTCACGGGGGAGATTACCGCAACCTCATCAGAAAATGCCTGGTCCACTAGATCCACATCACCCCCCACAGCCCCTTCCAAATATGCGATCAGCGAACTGGTATCGATACAAAGCATCAGTCCTCCCTGAGTTCTGAGAGTTTTATGCTGAACTTAACTTTCCCTTTCAGACCCCGAAGCCGGGCATAAGCGCCACTCGCTGCTACTAATTCCAGTCCGCGGCGAATCGTAGGCGTAATACCCTGCCCCGATGCAGCTATCGCCCTTTCTAAGAGGTCGTTAGGAACCTCGACGGTCAGCTTTTTAACCTTCATGAAAACCTCCCTTATACGATGCCTAAATCACAAGATACCATACCTCGCACCATATGTAAATATGGTAAAAATGTTAAGGATGTGTGTGTGGCAGCTAAAAAGGATGATGAGCAGCAAACTATATTCTTGTAATTATTCTACTACCTTGTAGACCAAATCATTTACCCTTACATGCTCCCTCACCTTTATGCCAATCGTCTGGCCTGCAGACGCCTCCTCGATATGCTCGTGTTCGACCTCAATAGATTCAAGCTTCTGTGTCATATCAGTTGTATGTCCCTTTATGTGCATCGTGTCTCCTACCCTGATGGTCCCGTCAAGAATATCAATAGCGGCCACTCCAAGGTGGGTATAATAGTGGGTAACCCTTCCTATCTTTATCTCCTCCATCTTAAAACCCTCCAACATAATACCTTCCCCTCACCTTTATCGTTCGACTGAGCTCACGACGAAGTCCTCTCCCCATTTAAGGGGGAGAGGGGAGGGTGAGGGGGTTATAATTAAGCGTATTAAGGTGCATAGGACTTTATTTTGCAATTATCAATAGTTTACCAAAAAATTTCCAAGCCTGCCACTTAGGAGCGTTTATCTATCTGCTTTTCTTCACACCGATCCGATCACAAAACCTTGCAATATTGCACTTACTGCAAAGAGGAGATATGGGTTTGCAGATATTCTGACCATAGGTCACAAGGAGGTCGTTATAGATGAGCCAATATCTGGATGGCAGCTTTTTTCTGAGCGCGTATTCGGTCTCTTCCGGGTTCTTCGTTTTTACATATCCCCATCTGTTGGAGATCCTGTGCACATGCGTATCCACGCAGATACCAGGCTTCTTGTATCCGAGGGTAACCACCAGGTTTGCAGTCTTCCGTCCTACCCCTTTTAGCTTTAAGAGTTCATCGATCTCATCAGGCACCTTTGAATAATGCTTATCTACAAGATCCTGGCATATAGCAAGTATGTTTTTTGCCTTGACCCGATAAAAACCGACAGGATAGATAGCCCCCTCTATATCTTCCGGGGAGAGCATGAGCATGTGCCGAGGGGTGTCCGCCAGCTTAAAAAGCCTTCCTACGGCCCCTGCTGTTGTCTCATCCTTTGTCCTGAGGCTCAAGACACACGAGATCAATATCTTGAAGGGGTCCTTTGACTCATTGGCAACAACCCCGACAATTGGCACCTTCCATCTTTTAATCTCTTTTTTTAAGATCCTGATAGCCTGATCTATTTCAACAGCCCTCATTCTTATCCAGCCCCCAATATCCCGGAAGATCCTTGTCTTATCCACATAGATATGTTATTTTCACTTATTAATATGTCAAGAACGATCAGGCTATTTCTAATTTGCTCCGGTTTCCTGTATCTGGCTATAGAATTCTTCCGATTATATATGCACTATAAGTTATGGACAAGCGCTAATTCGACATCCCAGCACCTCATGCTTGCCCTCATTTCAATCTTCATATCGGCATATGTACTTAAAATAGGCGCAATGGGGAATGATCTTTTGAAAAGAGATGCCATCTTCCTGGTCAGCAGCGGGGCTGTCCTGGCGTTAATTTGGTCATACAGGTTATTTCTTATTTTTGAAGTTATAAAGACGCCCCTTATCCGCAAACGGCTCACTTATGTCTCCATTACATATATCTTCTTGAGTCTGCTAATAATAGTAACGGGCATTAAGATAAGAAAAGGTCAAAACTTAAGGCATGATTAAAATATCTTAGGTACGATTATGCATGATCGGCCAACCCTATATCTAATTGATGGTAATTCATATATATATAGGGCATTCTATGCCATAAAGTCCCTAGCCACATCAAAGGGTTTCCCTACTAATGCCGTTTATGGATTTATAAGTATGCTGATGAAGGTGGTGAGGGAGAGGAGACCCGACTATATCGCAGTGGCCTTTGACTCAAAAGGGCCGACCATAAGGCATATAGAATATGAGGCATATAAGGCGCAGAGGCCTAAGATGCCGGACGCCTTGAGTCTCCAGATCCCGTATATCCATCGGATAGTTGATGCCTTCAGGGTTCCCAGGCTGATAATAGATGGATGTGAGGCGGATGATATTATAGGCACCATCGCCAGGAAGGCTGAAGCAGAAGGGCTGGCTGTTATTATTGTCAGCGGGGATAAGGACATGTTCCAGCTGATCGATGAGCATGTAACAGTTTACGATTCCCTCAAGGAGAGGTCTTATACTATTGCCTCTGTAAAAGAACGGTTCGGGGTTGGGCCGGAGCTGGTAGCTGAGATTATGGGTCTCATGGGAGACTCGATTGACAATATCCCCGGCGTTCCCGGTATCGGGGAGAAGACCGCTATAAGCCTTATATCAGAATTCGGTACAATTGAGTACATCCTTGCAAATATTGATCGCATCGACAAACCAAAACTAAAGGAGGCATTGAAGGAGCACTCGGAGCTTGCGCAACTCTCAAGGCAGCTGGCTACAATCCGGACAGACCTGCCGATGGAATTTAAGCCTGATGATTTCAGATTAAAAGAACCGGACAGGACGCTCCTCCTCCCCCTATATAGGGAACTTGAGTTCAGCGCCCTAACCCAATCCCTGCTTGAGAGGGGTGATACGAGCAACAGACGATATAAGATAGTTACCGGTGAAGGGTTTGATGAACTAAAAAAGAGGTTATCAGTGGTAGATAAGATTGGGATATATCCCCTTATCTGCCCAAGGGATGAGACAGGGGAAGATCTTCTAGGAATTGGCATTTCCCCGGATAAGGATGAGGCATACTATCTCCCCATTGATGATAGAAGGGCTGCCGGACTGATCCGGGATATCCTTGAGGATGACAAAATAGAGAAGTTTTTCCACGATATAAAAAGTTCTATATTGGCACTAAACAGATCTGATCGCACACCTAAAGGGAGGCTTTTTGATATCATGATTGCCTCGTATCTCCTAAACCCGAATAAGAAGGGGCATGGTCTTGATGAGATTGTCCTTGAGCGGCTCCACGGTAAGCTTACAACATACAAAGACCTATCGGTTTCTGGGCCCAAACAGATAAAAGATCTTCCGGCCGAGCGAGCTGGGTCCTTCACCTGTGAGATGGCCGATATGATATATCAGACCGGAATGGTCCTTGGGCCTCAATTGAAAGAGGCTTCCCTTGAGACGCTCTTCCGGGATCTGGAGACACCCCTTCTCTTTGTGCTGGCCGAGATGGAGGAGACAGGCTTTAAGGTGGACAAGGTCTGTCTTGAGGGCCTCTCATCGGAACTTGAAGGAATGATCTCGGGTTCTGTAGACAGGGTATATAAACTTGCCGGGGTCCCCTTTAATATCAATTCGTCTAAGCAGCTTGCAGAGATACTCTTTGACCGCCTCGGTCTCAAACCTGTAAAAAAAACAAAGACAGGTTATTCAACCGATGAAGGTGTATTGACACAGCTTGCGCTGACCCATGAACTCCCTGGGGAGATCCTTAGCTACCGCCAGCATACAAAACTTAAATCCACATTTGTAGACCCGCTTATCAGGTTGATACACCCCGGCACAGGAAGGATCCATACCTCCTTAAATCAGACTGCCACAGCAACAGGCAGGCTTTCATCCAGTGAACCGAATCTCCAGAACATACCGGCCAAAGGAGAGATGGCCAAGAGGATCAGGAGGGCCTTTGTTGCAGATGAGGGTTATTCTCTCCTTGGCGCCGATTATTCCCAGATAGAGCTCAGGGTTCTTGCGCACCTATCAGGAGATGAGAGGCTTACGGATGCCTTCATGAATGATAAGGATATACACCTCTTAACAGCAGTTGAGATCTTTGGCCTCCCTCCGGAACTGATAACCCCTGAGATGAGGAAGAGGGCCAAGACCGTGAATTTTGGCATTATCTATGGTATGAGTCCATACGGTCTCTCTGCTGATCTCGGAATCTCACAGAAAGATGCAAAAGACTATATAGAGAGCTATTTTTCACACTATCCCGGGGTAAAGGACTTCATCAATGGGATAATAAAAAAGACCAGGGAGATCGGGTATGTTACCACAATACTTAACAGGAGGAGATATATACCGGAGATTAATTCCGGAGATAAAGTCACAAGGGAGCTGGGTGAGAGGTTTGCAGTAAATACCCCGATCCAGGGTTCTGCATCGGACATAATTAAGCTGGCCATGATAAATATATACAGGAAGTTCATGGATGAAAAACTCGCGTCCAGGATGCTCCTCCAGATCCATGATGAGTTGATATTCGAGGTGAGCCATAAAGAGATGCCTCTTGTTAAGGATATTGTCAGGGAGGGGATGGAGTCTGTTGT
>CAYZUL010000072.1:0-14211 GCA_964481895.1 uncultured Nitrospirota bacterium
AGGCATCAATGAGTCGTAAGGGTAACTGCTACGACAATGCCCCGATGGAGAGCTTTTTCCATACGCTAAAGACAGAGCATGTGTATGAGCATCGGTATGAAACACGGGCAGAGGCCCGGCAAAGTATTTTCGAGTATATCGAAATGTTCTATAATCGGCAGAGGAGGCATTCAGCCTTAGGGTATCGTTCACCGGTATCATTTGAGCTGGAAGCTATGACAGCCTAACTTAGCTAAGTGTCCATGAAAATGGGGGAAGATCAGGGGTCGCCCCCCGTGCGGGGGCGTGGGTGGATTGAAACTCTAATAGTTTTTAAAACTATTTTTAAAGTCAGAGATAAGCGGGTCCTCATTTTAATGAGCTTATATGTTTGACATGCTTGTAATTTACTGCTAAATTAAAATGTAGGCTAATTTAAATTAGTAGGAGGAATCATGCAAGCAGTAAAAGTATTGCCAAAAGGACAGATAACCTTGCCAAAAGAAATGAGGAAAATCCTCGGCATAAAAGAAGGGGATACGCTTGTTATCGAGAAATCTGACGGAGATATTATTATAAGGAAGGGGAAAACCATTCATGACTATATCGGGTTTCTCTCCAAACCTGCCGTATCGATAGAGGAAGTAATAGAGAGAGCAACAGAGGAGGCTGCGAAAGAACGTGCATAGGGCAAGCGTAGATACTAATATTCTGCTCAGGCTTCTTATTAAAGATGATGACATCAAGAAAAAAGCCTGTGAGGGACTTCTGGAGAAGGCTAAGCGAAAAGAAATTCACCTATACATCCTCCCGATAGTAATCATGGAAATAGTATGGGTGCTGGAGAAATATTACAAGCTTGACAGGAAAACAGTCAGGGAACTTGCAGAGGCGGTCATGAACACGCCTGAACTTCATATCGAGATGGAAGATGTTTTCAGGAAGGCGCTGAGATTATATGAAGAAAAGAACGTGAAATTCGCAGACGCAGTAATTGGATACTGGGGTTTGAAAAATAACATTTCCATAGTCTATACCTACGATGAAAGAGACTTTAAGAATATCAAGGACATTGAAGTCAGAAAACCCTGATGTACGTTGGAGGGCATTTGACTATGAGGAGCTGTTAGACCGCGACAAGGCAAGCCTCGACATCTTCCGGCTTAAATATGCTGCCTTACAAATTAAACAAAAGAACCTTTGATAAGGACTATTGGTTTGATATAAAATAATAAGCATGAGACTCTTAAGGGCTATATTGATATTTTCAGGATATATATTCTTATTATCTTCCATTGACCCCTCCCATTTATGGGCCGCCCCTTTAATTGTAGAGACCTCCAAAGATGGTGTCCAGCGGGCCGAGATAACTGTTGATACATACTCCTATACACCAAATCATATTGTTGTGGTTGTTAACAGACCCGTGGAATTGACCCTTAAGTCTATCACCTGGGTAGTCCCTCACAACTTTGTCCTTAGGGCACCGGAGGCAGGGCTCGATATCAGCATAGATGTACCGGCAGGTCAGACTAAAACCCTCAGCCTTACCCCTGCCAAAGAAGGGAAATTTAAGTTCCTCTGCGATAAAAAACTCCTCTTTTTCAAGAGCCACCAGGAGAAGGGAATGGAAGGGATCCTGGAGGTCAAAGGGTCAGACTAATTATCTGTAAAATCGGATTGACTTAAGATCTCAATATCTTATAAGATGACATACATTTTTTATCGTTAAAGAACAGGAGACTATGAAGATCGGATCTATCTATACAATAGCAGGGGCAGGGTCCGGGGAACCAGGTTTTGGCGGCGATGGTGGAGACGCAAGATCAGCGATACTTAATGAGCCAAAGGGTTTGGCAGTAGACAGGAAGGGAAACATATATATCGCTGATACAGAAAACTGCCTGATAAGGTCTGTAGATACAAAGGGATACATAAGCACTATCGCGGGTTCCATCCTTCCTCATGGAGAAGTCGGGGGTGAGGCAGAAGAAATAATGTTTCAACGGCAACTTGGAAAAGTACCACGCAAAGAAGGGCTTCCCTCCGATGCTATCGGGGATAATGGTCCTGCAAGATCTGCCAGGCTCAGGTTTCCATCCGCCCTTGCCGTAGATGAAGCAGGAAATATTTACATTGCGGATACATATAATCACAGGGTAAGGAGAATTGATAAAATTTCTGGCATCATTACGACCGTAGCGGGTAATGGCCAGGACGCATTCGGCGGGGATGAAGGACCGGCAACCGAAGCAAGCCTCTCTGAGCCTTCAGGTATGGCAATAGACCAGAATGGGAATATATATATTGCCGACCTGATGAACCATAAAATCAGGAAGGTAGACATAGCAACCGGGGTTATAACAACCGTGGCTGGAAGCGGAAATGGCTCATTCAGCGGAGATAACGGCCCTGCAATATATGCCGGACTTGCCGGCCCAAGCGGAGTAGCCGTGGACAAAGAGGGCAATATATTTATAGCAGATACTTTTAATAATCGCATCAGGATGATAGATAAAGATACGGCATTTATCAGTACAGTAGCCGGGGATGATAACGCATTCCGGGTCGGAGAAAAAGAATCATCAGAGAAAAGCCTCTCCCGACCCTATGCAATTGCAATAGACTCAAAGGGCGATATATACACAACAGACTCTGACAACCATATGATCAGAAAAATAGACCGGAAAACCGGAGAGATCGTAGCTATAGCTGGAAACGGAAAGACCGGATTATCTCCCGACGATACATTGGCAAGTGAGGCAAGCCTCAATTATCCCTTTGGCATCGCTATAGATTCAGCAGATAATATTTACATAGCCGACACGTTCAATCATATGATAAGAAAGGTCATGATCAAGGAGATATAGGATATGCAAAAAACTTATAAGATCGCAGTAATCCCCGGAGACGGCACAGGACCGGAGGTAGTAGCTGAGGGGCTCAAGGTATTAAAGGCAGCATCCAAAAAGAGGGGGTTTAAACTCGATCTCCATAACTATGATTTAGGCGGGGAACGATACAAAAAAAGCGGCGAGACGCTGCCTGATTCTGTCCTTGAGGAACTTAAGGGCTTTAATGCTATATTCCTGGGCGCCATAGGGCATCCTGATGTAAAACCCGGCATACTTGAAAAGGGGATACTCCTGAGACTCAGGTTTGAGCTCGATCAGTATATAAATCTGAGACCTGTAAAGCTATACCCTTGTGTTGAGACGCCGCTCAAAGACAAAGGTCCTGAGCATATTGATTTTGTTGTTGTGCGCGAGAACACCGAAGGGCTCTATGCAGGGGCAGGGGGCGTACTGAAAAAGGGGACACCTGATGAGGTAGCTGTCCAGGAGTCGATCAACACGAGGAAGGGCGTGGAAAGATGTCTTAGATATGCCTTCGAGATATGCCGCAAGAGGGGGCGTGCCAAGAAGCTTACCCTCTGCGGAAAGACGAATGTCCTTACCTATGCCTTTGACCTCTGGGAAAGGGTATTCTACCATGTAGCAAAGGAATATCCCGATATCAAGACCGATTATGCCCATGTGGATGCCACATGCATGTGGATGGTCAAGAACCCGGAGTGGTTTGACGTAATAGTTACAGACAATATGTTCGGCGATATAATCACCGATCTGGGCGCAATGATCCAGGGAGGGATGGGAATCGCTGCCGGGGGCAATATCAACCCGGAGGGTGTCTCCATGTTCGAGCCAATCGGCGGATCAGCGCCAAAATATACGGGAAAGGGGGAGATCAATCCCCTGGCAGCCATATCTGCAGGGATGATGATGATCGACTATCTGGGCGAGGAGGAGGCGGCAAGGGAGATCGAGGCCTCTGTAATCAGGGTAATATCAAAAGATCTAAAGAGCCTCTCTGCCGGAAAGATGGGCTATTCCACACAAGAGGTTGGCGACCTGGTTGTAAAATACCTCTGAGAATAAAATGTCAAAGTTCAAATTTCAAATGAAATTGTTTGACATTTGGACTTTGGATTTTGAGCTTGGTTTTCCATATCATGATCGACTACGACACATCACTAAATGAAGAACAACGGCAAGTAGTCTTGGCCGGCAACGGTCCTTCTATGGTTATAGCAGGGGCCGGTTCCGGAAAGACAAGGGTTGTCACATACCGGGTTGCAAGACTTATTGAAACAGGCCTTTATCCAGAGAGGATCCTCCTCCTCACATTTACCAACAAGGCGGCAAAAGAGATGCTGTCAAGGGTTGAGGGGCTGATTGGCATTGACATAAGGAGGCTCTGGGGAGGGACCTTCCATCACATAGGAAACATGATCATCAGGAGACACGCCGACCTCATCGGTTACCGTTCGAACTACACGATCCTCGACAGGGAAGACCAGAAAGATCTAATTGAGGCATGTGTAACGGATCTTTCTATCGATACAAGGGACAAGAAGAGCTTCCCTAAGGGTGAGGTGCTTGCAGACATAATCAGTCATACAGTTAATACTGGGGCGGAGACAGAGGAGATAGTCGAAAAAAGGTGTCCTATGTTTGGAAACACGACGGACGATATAAGAAAGGTCTCGGACCAGTACAGGCAAAAGAAAAAAGACCTTAATCTGATGGACTTTGATGACCTCCTCCTGAATTTAAAGCTGTTATTAGGTGGTTTCCCGGAGATAAGGTCTGTATATTCCGGCAGGTTTGAACAGATATTAATCGATGAATACCAGGACACAAACAGACTCCAAGCAGAGATAATAGATCTCTTCGCAAGTAAAAACAGAAACCTCATGGTAGTAGGAGACGACTCCCAGTCGATATATTCCTTCAGGGGGGCAAATTTCAATAATATAATCGAGTTCCCAAAACGCTATCCCGATACCAGGATATATAAACTTGAGACAAACTACAGGAGCGCGCCAGAAATCCTGAAATTGGCCAACAGCAGCATTGATCACAATGAAAGGAAATTTCAGAAGAGTCTAAGGGCCACAAGGCCCGGCGGGCAGAAGCCCTTAGTTATACCTCTTAAGGACGTATATCAACAAGGGGGATTTGTGGCGGACAGGGTCATTGAACACCACAACGAAGGGGTCTCATTTAGCGAGATCGCAGTGCTTTACAGGTCCCATTACCATTCAATGGAACTCCAGCTCGAACTGACTAAGCGGGGGATACCATTTAAGGTAAGATCTGGTTTAAGATTTTTCGAGCAGGCCCACATAAAAGATGTCGCAAGCTATCTGAAGATCGTCGCCAACCCCACAGATGAGTTGGCCTGGAAGAGGGTCTTTAGACTGATCCAGGGGATAGGGCGAGCAACAGCGGACAAGATATGGAAAGAACTGTCTGCCTCGGCAGATCCGATAAAGACGCTGGCCGAAAGAAGGATCGCTCAGATGATACCTAAGAAGGGTGTCGATGGATGGAATAGATTCTGTAAGGCACTGGATCTGATCTCTAGTGATGAAATAAGGAGATCACCGGGGAATATGATAAGGATCATACTGCAGGAAGGATATGCTGAATATATGCAGGGTACCTACCTGGACCAACAGGAAAGATCGGCAGACCTGAATCAGTTTGCAGAATTTGCATCAAGATACCAGTCGTTAGATGACCTCTTAGGTGAACTGGCCCTGCTGGGCGGCGTTGAATCCGAGGCCCCTTTACTGGCAGGGTGCGAGGATGAATCGGTTATTCTAAGCAGTATCCATCAGGCAAAGGGTCTTGAGTGGAAGGTCGTCTTCATAATATGGCTCTCCGACGGCCGTTTCCCGACTGCAAGATCTCTTGAAAACCCTGATAATGAGGAGGAGGAGAGGAGGCTCTTCTACGTTGGGGCTACGAGGGCCAAGGACGAGCTATGTCTCTGCTACCCCATCATCTCGGGGAACTGGTCCCGCACATCACTCTTAAAGCCGTCACGTTTTTTGGAGGAACTCGAAAGGGATACATACTCTAAATTCATCATGAGCGATGAGATCTACGATCTGATAGAGAGGGCCGATTTATCTGATGTTCGCTATAGATGACGGTATAGTGATCAAGGAATTAGGTCTCCACTTAGACGCATTAAGACGAAAAGATTTATCATTTATTTCTCATGCCCATGCCGATCATGTTGCAGGACACAAGAGCGTAATAGCCTCAAAGCTGACAGCCAGGATATTATCTGAGAGGATTAAGAAGACGACCCTCTATCCCATGGCATTTAACAAGCCGGCCCATATCAATGGTTACACTATAGAGCTGCTTCCCGCAGGTCATATTTTAGGGTCCAGCCAGATACAGATCGAGGCCAAAGGAAAGAGGCTTGTATATACAGGAGATTTCAAGGTAAAACCAGGGCTGCTGGCCGAACAGATCGAGATACGTCCGACCGATATCCTGATCATGGAGACGACATACGGGAAGGAGAAATACATCCTCCCGGAATTAAATCAAGTAGTGGATCAGATAACAGAATTTATCGATGCGGCCAGGAAGGAGAATTCAGTGCCGATACTATTCGGGTATTCATTGGGTAAGGCGCAGGATCTTATGTCTATGCTCGGAAAGAGGGGCTATATAACCTCCGTAGGGGATCATATCTATAAGCTTGCCAAGATTCACGAAGCGTTTGGCGTAAACTTCGGCAAATATGAGCGATTCAACCCGAATCACCTGGAGGGAAAGGTGGTGATACTTCCACCACACTTAAGCAGGACCAGGACTATCTCAAGGATAAAGAAGAAGAAGACGGCTATCCTGACAGGATGGGCGCTCGACAGAGGGGCAGAGGCAAGGTATGGCGTTGATACAGCTATCCCCCTGTCCAATCATCCTGATTTTGAAGAGCTTATGACATACATAGAAGTTTCAAAACCGTCTATGATCTATACAGTTCATGGCTCCCCGGAATTTGCCATGTTGCTAAATAAAAGAGGGTTCAAGGCAAGACATCTCGATTTTTATCAGATGAATCTATGGGACGATCTTCATCTCCTTGAGTAGTTTTAATCGGGATCTTAAAAACTTTGCTTCAAATCTTTTTCTTGACAAAGCCCTTTTATATGATATAAAAATAATATTTTCTAATAAAGAGGGAAACTAAAATGACTAAAAAGAATTACCTATTTACATCGGAATCAGTTACAGAAGGACACCCGGACAAGATCGCCGACCAGATCTCAGACGCCATACTTGATGCTATCATTGGTCAGGATCCGCTATGCAGGGTGGCCTGCGAGACCCTTGTGACAACGGGGCTGGCCTTCGTGGCAGGGGAAATAACTACATCATGCTATGTAGAGATACCTGAGATAGTCAGGGAGACAATAAAGGGGATCGGTTATACCAGGGCAAAGTATGGATTCGACTATGAGACATGCTCTGTTATAACAGCAGTACACTCACAATCCCCGGATATAGCAATGGGCGTTGATACTGGAGGGGCCGGAGATCAGGGGATAATGTTCGGATATGCATCAAATGAGACAGACGAACTGATGCCGATGCCGATACTACTGGCCCATAAACTCACCAGAAGGCTTACCCAGGCCAGAAAAGAAGATATACTCCCCTACTTAAGACCTGACGGCAAATCACAGGTTACAATAGAATATGTGGATGGAAAACCGAAGAGGATAGATAATATTGTAATCTCAACCCAGCACAGCCCTGACGTGACACTCAAGGAGATAAGGGAGGATATTATAGAGAGGGTCATAAAGGCGGTAGTTCCTTTAGAACTTCTGGACGAGGAGAATATAAAATATCACATCAATCCGACAGGCCGTTTTGTTATTGGCGGCCCGCAGGGTGATACCGGCGTAACCGGCCGAAAGATCATAGTTGATACCTATGGAGGCGTGGGAAGTCATGGCGGCGGAGCCTTCTCCGGCAAAGACCCGACAAAGGTAGACAGGTCTGCATCCTATATGGCCAGGTATATAGCAAAAAACCTTGTTGCTGCCGGCATTGCAGACAAGTGTGAGGTTCAGCTTGCCTATGCCATCGGTGTACCGGAGCCTGTCTCAATCCTTGTTGATACCTTCGGGACAGGCAAAATGCCTCAGGAAAAGATATATAAACTGGTGAGAAAATATTTCCCCATGAGTCCTAAAGGGATTATAGAGCACTTAAATCTACGGAGACCTATCTTCAAGAAAACAGCTGCCTATGGGCACTTTGGGAGGATGGAGCCGGAGTTTACATGGGAGAAGACCGATCTTGCAGCGGACATTAAGAAAGAGGCAGGACTGTAAAGGATAAATAATAAATGACAAAGCTCAAATGACAAATTTTTGAAATTTGGATTTTGGTATTTGGATTTGATCCAATTTGGCATTTGGATTTTGAACTTTAATTTTTATTATAGACAAGGGGGTTCAATGGATTACGATATAAAGGATATAAAACTGGCTGACAAGGGTTTCCTCCGGATAGAGTGGGCGGAACAAGAGATGCCTGTTCTCCGGATGATAAAGAAGAGGTTTAAGAAGGAGAAGCCCTTATCAGGTATGAGACTTGCGGCGTGCCTCCATGTAACCACTGAGACAGCAAACCTTATGGATACGTTAAAGGCCGGCGGCGCAGAGATAGTCCTTTGCGCCTCTAATCCGCTCTCCACGCAGGATGATGTTGCCGCTTCGCTAGTCGCCCATTATAACATTCCGGTATTCGCTGTAAAGGGAGAGGACAATAAGACATATTACGATCATATAAGCGCAGCCCTTAATACAAGGCCGATGATAACCATGGACGACGGCGCTGATCTGGTCTCGACTATCCATTCCGACAGAAAGGATCTCATAAAGGGGGTCATTGGCGGAACCGAGGAGACAACCACAGGTGTGATCAGGCTGAAGAGTATGGGTGAAAAAGGGGTCCTGATGTTTCCTGTGATCTCAGTAAACGATGCAGAGACAAAACACTTCTTCGACAACAGATATGGCACAGGGCAGTCTACTGTCGATGGGGTGCTCAGGGCCACAAACCGCCTCATAGCAGGGTCCGTATTCGTAATTGCAGGATATGGCTGGTGCGGAAGAGGCATAGCAATGCGAGCAAAGGGGCTTGGCGCAGATGTAGTAGTTACAGAGATAAACCCCTTAAAGGCGATAGAGGCAGTTATGGACGGGTATCGTGTGCTGCCTATGCCTGAAGCCGCAATGATCGGCGACTTCTTTGTTACTGTAACAGGGGATATAAAGGTGATCAGAAAGGAACACTTTGAGGTGATGAAGGACGGTGCGGTCGTATGCAACTCCGGCCACTTCAATGTAGAGATAGATATACCTGCCCTTGAAAAGTTAAGCGTAAAAAAGAGGGCGATCAGGGAGTTTGTCGATGAATATACTATGCCGGACAAAAGAAGGATCAACCTCCTCGGTGAGGGAAGGCTTATCAATCTGGCTGCCGCAGAGGGGCATCCGGCATCTGTCATGGATATGAGCTTTGCAAATCAGGCGCTATCTGCTGAATATATGGTAAAAAAATCCGGCGATCTGGCAAAAAAGGTATATCCTGTGCCAAAGGAGATAGATAGCGAGATAGCAAGACTGAAGCTGGAGTCGATGGGGATAAAGATAGATAAGCTTACCAAGGAGCAGCAGAAGTACCTTGCCTCATGGGAGATGGGGACGTAGGATAATTAAGAAATCGTGCCACTATCTGACTTGCGATTCATTTAATAAATATAAACGTTAAAAGTTCAGCATGAGGGGCGCGGTGACGTCAGGCGACGCGCCCCTCTCGTCCAACCAGCTAAACAGCAGCATATACGTGTACTTCTTTGTTCAGCCTGTCATCTAATTTGTCTTTTTCAGTTTCAAGGTCATACCGTGCTTGTAAATTTATCCAGAAGCGTTCCGAAAGACCAAAATAACGCGACAATCTTAAAGCCGTGTCAGGAGTGATAGAACGTTTACCCTGTACGATTTCGTTGATACGCCTTGTTGGTACGCTAATATCCTTTGCTAATTTATACTGGCTTATCTCCATGGGTTTAAGAAATTCTTCCATGAGGATTACACCTGGATGAATTGGCTGTAGTTTTTGTTTGGACATATGCTCCTCCTAATGATAGTCAACTATTTCTACTTTGTAAGCATCCCCATCACGCCATTCAAAACCTATGCGCCACTGTTTGTTGATGCGAATATATTGGCGTCTGATAATTAGTCTATTCATTTAGAAAGTATTTTCCTTCGATTTCTTTAAGTAGATCTGCGAGGTTAATTCCCTGGGAATCAACGATTTCATCGTTTTTGAGATGCTTATGATGCGGGAAGGTTTCTAACTTTTTTGCCCGAGGATCTGGTGAATTATCATAACGGAAGATAATACTGGAATGGGTACGGTAGTTGTAGGAATACATGTATTTTTCAATGCCACTTTCTTTGCTCTCTATATATTCTTTAAAATCAATGGTGGTGTCATCCCGTAGCTCTATGACACCTGAGACAAAGGCAATGTCATTAGTTTTTCTATCAATGGTGATATTATAGGACGAGACAGCAGGAGAAGAGGCGATAACCGATTCTAACTGGACAATATAATCATCGATACTCAAAGACGATCTCCTCAAGGGATCTCAGTCTCTTTAGTATCCTTTGAAGAGTCTCTATCTCTCCCTCCCACTCAATAAGCTCCATGTCATCAATCTTGCCATAAAAATTCTCCCTATCAAGTTTTCCGTATTTACTTTCAAAGGAACTTATCTTTTCCTGAACCTTAGCGAGGGCCTTCTTGAAGAGATATATTTCGGTATCAATGGCAAGCTTTATTTTCTCTCTTGTCCATTTATCATCTGTCTCAACAATCAACCTGGTCATTTAATCACCCCCTTGCTATAAACAGTAATCTACCTGAATCCCTTTATAAAATCAATCTAACCTGACCGATTTCAATGATTTTTATAGGAAAAAACCTTGACAACCTAAGGGGTCGAATATAATATTCATACATTATCAGAATAAAGGTTTGGCGGCAAAGAGGGTCAATGTGTGGGGTAACACACCAGAATTGATACAATTGTATTTATGGGTATGGACGCCGTTTTACTGCAACGCCCGGCATAAGGCGCGGCGGCTTTTTGCCGTCGCCCTTCATGCCGAGGTTATGCAATTAATAGATTTTTCGCCATCTCTTGAAGGCGCGAACGTCTTCTGTTGTCAGTAAAAACCATTCCCCTTCTTTCCGCTTATTGGCAAACCGCGAATGCCAGTAATTTTCTATCCCTGCTGGATCATCAGTTTTTATATAATGAATAGGCTGTACCTTTTGAGGAAGCTCTAAACGAATTTCGCCCTCACGACGGATGGGATTATATGTCCTGCCTATTTTATATTCATTACGTATACCATGCCTTATAAGGTAGACGTAACCAGTTTTGTCAGAACCGGAATTAATTAAATCAGGTTTGTTGTGTGTTGATTTTGTAACTTTTGAACAATGCAAAATAATGTCTTCAAACTCATTTTTCCCCTGACAATATTCGATAATTTTCTGTACTCGCACCTGCTTTGACCCGAGTTTAGAAAAGGCGCTATGACTTGGAAAGTCCTTGTCATTTTTACCTTTGATTTTAAGTTCACCTTCGATTGGAAAATGGCCAATTTCACGAATCAGTTCAATATATTTTGAAATCAGAAAATTGGTATCATAGGCAGTGATAAAGTCGTTGGGCCGGCAACCAGCTTCTCTGATGGCATCGCCCCACCGTAACCATATATTTGGGTACCAATCAGACTTACGAAGTCCTGTCTCAGTAGCAAAGCGCTGGAAGCCAGGTGCCTTTCCACCGCATTCCTTTGCAATACGTCTTATTCCTGAAATGATTTCTTGTTTATTCATGTTTTGTTTGCTTGGTGCATAACCAATTATTATCTAAACGGCTATGTAAAACTAGCATAAATTTGAATGAGTGGTCAATAAAAAATTAAATTGACGTTATCGAATGAATTTTATGACACTTTCCGAGGGACTAAGATATAAAATTGAATGTTAGTCCATCGTTTCGGTCGCCTATGCAAATGATTCCAGCCGATATTTGGGAACAATATTCTGCCGTCCTTTAAAAATGGGCGGTCCCTGTTACCAGTCACGCAAATTACAGGAAGTGGTTTCGGTATTACCATGACTTCCGCAGCAAGTATACTCTTCCGGATTTCTGGTCGGAACAGGTGCATAATCAGGGTCACGCATTTGTGACCTTCCAGAAGTGAAACCTCACTTTTTGTTGCCCCCATTAACTCCGCAACCGCTTCCCATGTGAGGCCGAACCTGGAGTGAGCGGCACATATCGCGGGGAGGCGTGCACCCCTCTTTTAAAGATGATGGTCATGATGGAAAATGGTTAGGTTTCAGTTCAAGCAGGAACTCCGCGCAGGGCAGGCACAGGATACCGTTAAGCAATAGACGTTCCCGCCCGCGATACAGCAACCAGCGTCGGCTTTCGGGAAAATCTTCGCCAAAGCTTTTGAGTCCGCGCAGATCCTCCGACTTTACCTGCGCGGAGTTCTTCACTTCCAGCGCGTGAAAGCCACCTTCGCCATAGACCACGAAATCCACCTCCACTTTCGATCGTGTCTGCCAGTAGTGCAACCGGTGGTTGCCTTCCGAATAGTCACACCACGCCCGAAGGTGCTGGGCGACGAGACCCTCCAGCGCGGCGCCATCGATCTCTGACGGAGAATCAAGCGGACCAGACGGACGGTTGGCGCGGTAGATACCGGCATCGAAAAAGAAAAATTTCGGATGTGCCGCCAGTTCCCGCTTCGCCCGCCGGGTGAAAACCGGCACCCGGAAAGCCAGCAGAAGGTCCTCCAATATTTCCAGATAGCCCTCCACTGTCTTGCGGTTAATGTGGCACTCCCGGGCGACGTTGGCCAGGTTGAGCACGGCTGCCTGCGAAAAGCTGATGGCTTCGAGAAAGCGGGAAAAGCTTCCGACATTGCGCACCAACCCTTCCATCTGCACTTCTTCCCGCAAATAGAGGCCGTTATATGCGCGCAGGATTTCCTCGGGGACCTTGCCCCCACGCACGATGGGCAGCATGCCGAGGCGCAATGCCTCCTCCAATTTGAATTGCTTGCCGAGTTCGGCGGCCATGAAGGGATGCAGCGACTTTTGCGCCGCCCGTCCGCCTAAAAGATTCACACCGGCGCGACGCAGCTTGCGGGCGCTTGAGCCGGTGAATATAAACTGCACACCCTTCCTCTCCTCGATCAGCAGATGGACTACTTCCAGCAACTCCGGTAGCTTTTGCACTTCGTCGATGACCACCTGCCGGGCATCACGTCTGGCCGCTATCAACTCCCGAAGACGTTCGGGACGCGCCGACAGCGAACGCAAGGTCTCCGGCTCCAGCAGATCCACCCGGAGCGCCTGTGGAAAACACCTCTGCGTCAACCACGTCTTGCCCGTGCCACGCGGACCAAACAGGAAGAAGTGATCAGCAGGAGGTATGAAATATCGAGGTCTTGATTCCATTATGAGACTCAAAATAGCATAGACGTTACTATATTGCAAGCTCTGCTTCCTTTGCCTACCTATTCCGTACCAGGGCGAAACGGACGTCTTTCCAGCGATGGCCGAAAAAGGTCTTGTCGCCGGCAGGCGGTGCCCGGCTCTTCTTCCTACCAGAATCATGGTAGTCAGCTTTGGGTGGTTGGGTTCGATGCCGCCGATCTTTGTCTTTAAGGGAAAGGGAGACGTGTGGAAGAGGCCCGCGCCCGTGTTTGCGTTTTGGAGGATGCCGTCGTTGCGGTCTTGAGTGCCTGCCTTGGGCTTGTTCTTTGAGCGGCTTGCCGGGGTTAAAGAAGGGTCGAGCAAGATTCAGTTTTATCTTGACCTGGTATTACGACTGGGACTATAAAATAAGGCATCAGACCATCCGGATTAAGAACCTAACTGCCAAATATCTGGCCATTCCTCCTTCTTACATAAATGACATTCCCTCGGAGGATATTTTAACAAAAGGAAAAAGATGTTGCTATTGCTTCTTTTTGGTATTTTATGCAGATTCAACGACAGAGAAAGATCACTTTAGAATAAATACAAAAGAAGGGGAAAGGTGGATATAATGGCAGGAAGGAAGCTTTGTTTGTCTTGTGGCACGGGAATATAGATACAAAGAGAGGGAGATAGCGGGGTATATTCAGAAAGATCCAGCAGTTGTAACAAGATATTTGAATGAGAAGGAGGACTTAGAGGTAGAGTCAGGAAAGGTGATAGGGAAGATAAGATGGGCAAATATCAATAATCAAGTCTGACCCCA
>CAYZUL010000073.1:0-14051 GCA_964481895.1 uncultured Nitrospirota bacterium
CTGCCTCGATCTTAAATGGTGTATCAGCCCATTTCCAGGTCTCTTGGCTGCCATTCCGGTACAGATGTCCTTATGTCCTGCAAGATACAGCCAGCCTTCTTCCGTAGGTATATAGGTAATGTCCGTTACCCACACATTATTAGGTTCTGCAGCCTCGAATCTCTGTTCCAAAAGGTTGTCTGCCACAGGCAGTTTGTGATCTGAATCGGTGGTTGCCCTGAATTTCTTTACCTGCTTACATTTGATGCCGAGCTTTTTGCGAATCTTTCTTATGCGATATATCCCTGCTTCAACTCCATGTTCCTGCATGTCTTCTTTTAACCGCTTGAGGCCGTATGTACCCCTGGTCCGTTTATGGGCTGCCTGTATTTCTACTTCCACGGAATCTGTTATTAAAGCTCCAGATATTCTTTTAAGCTTATTATCTTTATCCCTTTATATTCTTTCACCTTCAGCATTTGTTTATCTCCGGTTACTATTGCATCTGCCTTTCCGCATAGTGCGCATTCGAGTATTCTGTTGTCCTCTTCGTCTTTTAAAACCCGAATTCTCTTAGTTGGATTTACTAACCTGGCAAGCTCAGAGAGGTTAATAGCAACATGGCTAAGCGCCTCCCTGTCACGGCTGAACTTGGTGGAAAGCACCAATAAAACCTCGTTAATGATTTCTTTTGATATTACCAGCGAGTCTCCTCCCTCGATTATCTTTAAGATTGCATTCTCGGCTCGACTGCCCGGGATGGCGAGTGCAGAGATAAAGATATTTGTATCAAATACCACCTTCACTTCTTAAGAAGCCCTTGAAGGTCTTTGTCTGTGAGGATTCCCTTCTCTTTTGCCTTGCGACTCCAGTAATCCTGGATCTGATAAAATTCCTTTTTAAGCCTTTCCTTTCGGGCAAGTCTGAGGGCATCCTGAATAACCGCGCTTAAGGGTTTTCCTTCCTCGCGCGCTATCTCATCGATCTCTTTTGCAAGTTCCGGCGGAAGTGATATAGTCTTTTTGACTGCAGTAGCCATCTTATACCTCCTTTCTGGTGTGAATAAATACTACCATAATATAACATTACAATCAACAATTGCCTTTAAACTTGTTACGGACTGCAGTGCAAGACAAGAAGGAAGCAAAAAATAGCAGAGACAATAGTAAGGCATGGCTACAGCCAAAAGGAAATTGCAGAATATTTAGGTATGCATTATTCTACTTTGAGCAGGCTGGTGAGGAATAGAAAGACAGCAAGAGCAATGAGCTGACCCTCTATGTTCTGCTTTTACACTTCCGCACCTTGGCCTTTCATAACAAGTTAATGTTGAAAATCTGGACAAAATATGTATAATTACATCATGCGGTTTGAATGGGACTCCGACAAGAGCATTTCAAACAAATCGAAGCACGGCATTGACTTTCAGACGGCAAAAGAGTTGTGGCTGGATGAAAACCGCACTGAAATCCATGCGCCGCATCCTATGGAGGACAGATGGATCGTGATCGGCAAGCTCCAAAAGAAGATATGGATCGCAATTTACACCAACCGCAATGAAACGATCCGTATCATTTCTGTCAGACGGGCAAGAAAAAAGGAGGTAGAACTATATGAAAACAAGAAAAACGGCTAAAAGCAGCGCTGAATTTGATCGCCGCTTTGACGCCTGTGAAGATGTCCACGACATCATCGATATGTCAAAGGCAAAGGTCATACGTCATGGGAAAAAGGTGCGCCTTACACTGGATGTCGCAGAATCCCTCGTTAACGACATTGACGAGATCCGTGAAGAGATCGGTGTTGATCGCGGGGCATTGATAAAGGTTTGGTTGCATGAGAGGGTAAAGCAGGAAAAGGCTGCACATGCAGAGCAGACGTAAGCGGGAGGCTCGGCCGAGTTTTGGCTTGGTGAGCAAGGCAGAACAACAGCGTCAATCCGACTGGCATTAAGCGCGGCACGGTTTTCGTCCATGCTGGTTGCGCCAGCGGGTTACTCATTTCGATATGCATAATCAAAATGGACTACACTATTACCAAAATTATCCATATAAATACAGGGTTAGCTAAATTTTGGAGTGACGCTCATGGGTGGGCTCCAAAAAATGCCGCAGAATTGATGAGCAAATCTCGTCTCGACAGACAGGTCTCGTTATCGCACTGTCTAAGACGTTGGTTCCAAAACATTACTAAAGCCTCGAAAGAAGGTTCTCTCATTCTCGCTTGGGCTAACTTAGGAAGCTTAATAGAAGGAACATTAAAGCTTTTTCTTGCGGTGTATTATGTAGACTACAAGAATGACATTGACGCATTGAAACATAAAACCGGGAAGATTAAAGACCCTGATATTCTAGAACTAGAAGAATTAAAGGTTTTTTTTATGAAAAAAAGTATTCTTGATGATAAATGGATTAAATATATTGAGTATGTACAGCAGAAACGAAACGCAATTCATGCCTTTAAAGATCGTGATATTGGCTCCTACAGTGAGTTGCGAAAATGTGTAAAGGAATACTTGGAGCTATTGCACGAGATTAACTCTCGGTTGCCATATCCAGATAATATATATGAGCCACAAGACTCATAACGATTCGCTTCATGGGATCGCGGGATACGGCCCCGCTCCCCATGGCCTCAGGCGTTATACCTCATGGAAGTAAATCGTGGAAATACTCCAAAAATCAACGAAATTGAAAAAATCCTACTGGTAAACCAGTTATTACAGGGACACTGGTTCCTGAGTGGATTACGAGCCGGGGAAGATTAGAATCAGAAAAAAACCTATCGGCTTATTATCGCCTCTGGCGTACCTGCGTCCTTAATGGTCTCGACCGGAAGATTGTTTTTGCGCCATACCTCAACTCCACCTGCCAGGGGCCTTGCCTTTGTAATCCCATTTTTTTGCAACAGAAGCGCTGCAGTAGCACTCGATGCCTCATTTGGGCATGCGCAATAGAGGACAACCTCCTTATCCCTGGGGATTTGATGAAGTTTTTTCTTTAACTCATCCAATGAGATCTGAACTGCGCCCGGAATAGCATAAGGGGATGCAGCGATATCAAGGGGTGAACGGAGATCCACTATCATAACATCTTCATTATTATCCAGCATCCTTCTTAGATCTTCAGTGCTGATCTTGGGGATATTCAATTCCCTTAGGATGCGCTGTCGCTTCATATACCTGTAAATAATATACGCTATAACAACTCCTCCCAAAAATATCAGGAACCATATCCCGAATCTGGCAAGATATTCGGCTATATCCTCCAACTGATCACTGAAGATATATCCGATAACCAGATATATGAGTATCCACATAAAAGATCCCAGGGAACTGTAGGACAAGAAACGCAGTTTTGGGATTCCAAAATGCCCGGAGAGGGTTGCTGCTACCGGCCCCAGGCCGGTTATAAACTTAGCTATGAAGAGGGAGCGCAACCCGTAACGCATAAAGAGATCTTCCGTACGGCGGATGCATGTGCCCGGATCTAAGGAGATACGGCATAAGGTCCCCAGCGTCCTGCTGCCGCGAAAACGGCCAAAATGAAACATGGTGAGATCGTCTATTGTGCATGCAAGGAAGGCCAGACCCAGGCTTAGCATAAAACTGGATTCGCCGGAACGGGCAAGGCTGCCTGCTGCCAGAAGAAAAGGAACAGCAGGGATAGGGATACCTATCTGCTCTGTTAGTACCACTGCAAATAAGATTATGCCTTCATATTTAATAAGAAATTCCAGAATAAGGTCCATCTTAATCCCCACCTTCAACTTGAGACCTGGCCGATTCAGCATTTATCTGCGAGGCTCGATGGGAGTCTGGCCGTGTAAGTTTCCGGATCAGTACGAAAAATACCGGGGTAAAAAAGATGGCCAGAAACGTTTCCGCGATCATACCTCCAAAGACCCCGGTGCCAATGGAGTGGCGGCTGGCTGCCCCTGCGCCCGTTGCAAAGACAAGAGGCGATACACCCAGGATGAAGGCCATCGAAGTCATTATAATCGGCCGGAAGCGGAGCCTTGAGCCCTCCAGTGCGGCTTCTGCAATCGGAAGTCCGGCAAGATAGCGCTTATTTGCGAACTCCACGATCAGGATTGCGTTTTTGGCAGAGAGGCCGATGAGGGTGACCAGACCGATATGAAAATAAATGTCATTGGCCATGCCTCTGATAAAGACCGCAGACAGGGCGCCAAAAACGCCGATAGGGACTGCCATATTTACGACAAAGGGGATGGACCAGCTCTCGTACTGTGCTGCCAGTACAAGGAATACCATCAAAAGGCCGAATGCAAAGGCCATAAACAACTGCCCACCCGCTTTCTTTTCCTGGTAGGAAATCCCGCTCCATTCAATATTGTATCCCTGCGGGACCAGCAGATCCTTCGACAGGCCCTCCAGGGCATCAAGGGCCTGCCCGGAACTGTACCCTGGCGCTGCACCTCCCAGGAGCAAGGCAGTGTTGATCCCGTTGAAATGCGTTACCGGATCGGGTCCGCTCGTATACTCCATCCTCACCACTGTATTGAGTGGGATCATGGTTGAGGCCTCTCCATTATGGGCGCGGACATAAATCTTCGCGATGTCTTCCGGGCTGGACCGGTATTGCGCGTCTGCCTCGGTCTGTACCCGGTAGACCCGGCCAAACTTGACGAAGTCATTGATATACAGGTTTCCCCAATAGGCCTGGAGGGTGTCAAAGATATCAGAGATTGGAACCCCTAAGGCCTTGGCCCGCTCCCGGTCAACGTGTGCATAAATTCGGGGTGAGGTGACGCGGAAATTGGTGCCAATAGCGCCGATGGCCGGATTTTGCCTGGCCTTTGCGATAAACTCCTGTACGACGGCAGAAAATTTTCCAAAGTCTTTACCGCCCGGATCCTGGATCTGCAGGGAGAAGCCGCCTGTGGCGCCTAAGCCCCGGATGGATGGTGCGTTAAATGCTAAAATCAGCGCCTCCGGGATTTTAGAAAATTCTCCATAGGCGGCCCCGATCAGAGCCGTCACTTGCTCCTCCGGCTTCTTGCGTTCATCCCAATGTCTAAGGGGGATAAACATTGTTGCGCTGTTTGGCCCTCTGGTGGTGAATATGAAGTTGATGCCGGACATCGCATCTGTTGAATGGATAGCAGGGATTGAAAGAAAGTAGCTCTCCACCTTGCTAAGAACCGCGTCGGTCCGCTGTTTTGACGCCCCGTCAGGAAGCTGGATCATGGTAATAAAATAGCCCTGGTCCTCTTCCGGCAGGAAGCTGGGGGGAATCACCCGGAAGAGACTGACTGCAAGGGCGATCATGACGCCAAAAACTGCGACGGCCATGATCCATCTCTTAATGGCGATCCTCACGGTTTCGGTATATCGATCCCTCGTCCATTCAAAGGCGCGGTTGAACAGACCGAAAAAACCCTTGCGAAGTCCGTGGTCGGGCTTTAGCACCAGGGCGCAGAGGGCCGGGCTAAGCGTGAGCGCTACAAGGCCTGAGATAATAACGGACATGGCGATTGTTATTGCAAATTGCTTATAGAGCTGGCCGGTGATCCCTCCCAGGAAACTCACGGGAATATAAACGGAGCAGAGAACAAGCACGATTGCGATAACTGGTCCGGTTACCTCCTCCAATGCCTTCTTTGCAGCCTCTTTCGGGATAAGCCCTCTTGCCATGTGGCGCTCGACATTCTCCACTACGATAATGGCATCATCCACAACAAGGCCAATGGTGAGCACCATGCCAAAAAGCGTCAGGGTGTTGATCGAAAACCCTAATGCATGCATGCCGGCAAAGGTACCGATGAGAGAGACCGGCACCGCCACAATCGGTATCAGTGCGGCACGCCAGCTCTGAAGAAAGAGATAGACTACGAAGATTACCAGGAGCATTGCCTCGCCTAAGGTCTTGACGACCTCCTGGATAGACACCTCTATGAACCTGGTTGTGTCATAAGGGATGTTCCAGGAGACGCCTTTAGGGAAACTCCTGGCAAGCCCCTCCATCTCCCTTCTGACTCCTTTTACAGTATCAAGGGCATTTGCGCCTGGCGACAGGAAGGTTACAAGAAAGACATTTGGCTTTCCATTCCACCGTCCTTCGAGGGCATATGATTGGGCGCCCAACTCGACCCTGGCGACGTCCCTGAGGCGGATCATAGAACCGTCCGGGAGGGCCCTTACTATCATTTCTTCAAAGTCTTTTACGTCTGTAAAGCGGCCCTGCGTCATTACCGGGATGGTGAGCTCTGTTCCCCTGGGCGCGGGCTCCCTGCCGAGTGTACCGGCCGTAAAGTCCCGGTTCTGCTCCCGGACAATGGTGGCGATGTCGGTGGGAGTGAGATCCAACTGTGACATCCGGATTGGATCTAAGATCAGTCGCATAGAATAGTTTTGCTGTCCGAACACGAAGGCATCGCCCACCCCGGAAAGTCGTTTGATATTATCAATCATGTTGAGGATCGCATAGTTGGAAAGGAAAAGGGTGTCGTATCTGGGATCGCTGGAACTTAAGGCTATAACTGCGAGAAGATCGGGCGAGGCTTTTTTCACGGAGATGCCCTGACGAACCACCTCTGGAGGGAGCAGTGGTTCCGCCAATCGCACCCGGTTTTGTGTCTGGACCTGCCCGATATCGATGTTTGTTCCGATCTCAAAGGCAAGCCTGATGGTCATATGGCCATCGTTGGTGCTGGTGGAGTCGTAATAGAGGAGATTATCGATCCCGGGGAGCTGTACCTCGATGGAACGCGCCACGGATTCCGCTACCACCTCCGCGCTTGCCCCAGGATAATCGGCCTCGATCTGTACTACAGGGGGGGTAATTTCCGGAAACTGGGCCAGGGGCAGAATCCGCATGGCCATGAGGCCGACGACCACTATGACTATCGAAATAACCGAGGCAAAGATCGGGCGGTCAATGAAAAAACGGGGGCTCACTTTACTCCATCCTTCTTATCTTTATTATCTTTAGCCCCGTTTACCGGGGCGCCTGCGCTCCCGAATGTAACCGGTTTGACTAAAGCCCCTGGGAAAATCCGTTGTATCCCGTCTAAAACCACCCGCTCTCCCCCCTGGAGCCCTTCCTCGATGAGCCATTGATTGCCCTGCCAGCTAGTGGCCTGGCAATTGCGGATTTCTACCCTGTTGTCGGCTCCTACAACATATACGACCGGTCCCTTTGGTCCCTGCTGTACGGCACGCTGTGGAACCATGATGACGTCGTTTCTCTTCGCACCGATAATACGAACCTTAACGAACTGCCCGGGAAATAGTACCTTCTCGGGATTCGGAAAAGTAACCCTAAAATCTCTTGTTGCGGTTGTGGATCTTACGCCGACCTCTATAAAATCCAAAACACCTTCATGCATATAGCTGCTCCCATCTGAAAAGGTGATGACGCCCTTTAATTCATAGAGTGTCGCCCCCTGGATGCGCCTGGTCGCGTCTTCGCGAAGCCGTTTGAGGATGAAGGTCTCCGGCATGCTGGAGTACAGGTACATGGGGTCGAGTTGGTGGATAATGGTCAGGAGGTCTGTTTGAGCAGATATGAGCCGGCCTTCAAAGACCCGGCTCCGCTCAATGCTACCGGAGATGGGGGCCGTGATAAGGGTGTTGTCAAGATCGAACTGCGCCTTTGCCAACTCTGCCTTTGCCCCTTCCAGTGATGCCTTTGCAGTGAGATGTTCCGCAACCGCATCGTCCAGATTCTTTTGGCTCACTGCCTGTTCCGCCAGCAGCGGTCTAATACGGTCAAGGTTCTGACTCGCCTGGACCAGCCGGGCCTCAGCCTGGGCAACATTTGCCTTCGCGCTCATGGCAGCGGCCTCAAACCGCACAGGATCAATCTGGTAGAGACGGTCGCCTTTTTTGACGTCACGCCCCTCTGTGAAAAAGCGTGCCTTTAGGATTCCGGTCACCTGTGATCGGATTTCTACCGGCCGGGAGGAGAAGGTCTGACCGATAAATTCCGGTTCGTCCGGTATGGTCTGGGTTGTAACGGTCATGACTGTGACTTCCGGAACAGGAGGAGCGGGCAGGGAGGCGCTCTGTTTATTGCAGCCGATAAGTACGGCAAGAACCATAAAAAGGATGAGGCAAATACCAAATTTTAATCTATGTGCGGCGATATTCATATTAACCCTCTTGCCTCTTTAACTTTTGCTAAGTGGTTCAAATATTAATTGTACTAGTTAGTATAAAGTTAAATAGGTTTGTTGTCAAGAAAAAAGTTCTGTCAATTCGGAATATCCATAATAGCTATATCGATATCATAGAGCGACGATAATACGTATGGATAAGCCGCCAGATATATACTTCCTTTATTTGGACAGCTATTTCCCCTGGTGCTTGATGCAGGACATCACTGAGTAAATAGAGGTCTTCGCCAACAGGCAAAGAAGGCAGAAACGGCTGGCGTATCTATCACCTGCTGCCAACGAAAAACAGTTTTATGAAAAAAGGATTGCGGCATGAGGCAATTGGTGTCCACTATTGACGGCAGGGGTCATTATCTGGCATACCTCTCCTTCTCGCTATAGATACACCCGCAATACTGCTGTCTGTAGAGGCCCATCTCCCTGGAGGCCGTCACGCCCTCTTTCCAGCCAACCCTGAAGTCCTCATAATAAAATGGTATCTCATGCTTTTCCGATACAGAAAGTGCTATCTCCTTGATCATGTCATGTTTCTGATACCTGCTGTATAGCAAAGATGTGGTAAAGGCGTCAAACCCTTTTGCCTTGGCAGTCCTTGCAGTGAAATCAAGCCTTATCTCATAGCAGTATCTGCACCTGCCTTGAACATCAAAGGCCACCCGCTGCAAAAAGGACTCCATCTCGTACCCCTCGGAGAATATCACGTCTAATGATGACTTGTCCGAGAAGACCCGTGCGGCATCTTCCCGCCTCTTGTACTCCATGTATGGATGGATATTGGGGTTATAAAAATAGCCTACTATGCCGAAGTTTTTTTCTCTGAGTTTTTTAAGGGGATATATATCACATGGTGCGCAGCAGATATGCATCAGGAGCCGCAATCTATGAGACCTCCATCATCCTCTCTATGGCCATCTTTGCCCTCTTTGCTATATCATCCGGAACAGTAACAATATTCTCCATATCTTCAAGTGCCCATAGGACCTTTTCAAGACTGTTCCTCTTCATATTTACACATACTGCTTTTTCACTTGCAGGGTAGAATATCTTATCGGGGTTCTCTTTTTTAAGGCGATGGATGATGCCGGTCTCAGTCCCGATGATAAACTCCCTTGTATTTGATAATTTGACCTCCCTGCAGATACCCTCTGTTCCAAGGATAAGGTCTGCGAGGCCGGCCACCTCAGGTGAGGACTCAGGGTGAACGATTACTATGGCATCGGGGTGTTCAGTTTTGAGCCTCTTTATGTCCTCGCCTATTATCCTTAAATGGGTTGGACAGAAGCCGTTATACAGGACCATCTCCCTGCCCGTCTTTTTCGAGATATAGCCGCCAAGATATTTATCAGGCACAAATATTATCTCCCTGTCAACAGGGATCGATCCTACTACCTTGGCTGCGTTTGCAGATGTGCAGCATATATCGCTTTCTGCCTTAACCTCCGCCGTAGTATTGACATAGCATACAACGACAGCCGATGGATGCTGCTCCTTAAGGATTCTCAGCTTATCAAGGGTTATCATGTCTGCCATAGGACAGCCTGCATTGAGATCAGGCATGATTACCTTCTTTTCAGGAGATAGGATAGCGGCCGTCTCTGCCATAAAATGGACGCCACAGAAGACTATTACCTTTGCATCGGTCTTTGCCGCGGTTTTGCTCAGGGCAAGGGAGTCGCCGACAAAATCGGCTATATCCTGGACCTCTCCCGCCTGATAATTATGGGCAAGGATAATGGCCCCCCTCTCCTTCTTCAGCCTCTCTATCTTTTCCCTAAGATCCATGCTTGACAAGTAAACCTCCTACTGCCACCTATAGCCTACATATCTTAAGTCAATAATTGTTGGCCTTAATATTTCTATAAAGTAATCCAGATCCTCTTCGGTTGTATCCCTGCCCAGGGAAATCCTCAATGCACCGTAGGCAAATGTCTCAGGGACTCCGATGGCATTTAAGACATGGGAAATACCCCTTTTACCTGAGTTGCATGCTGAACCTACTGATGTAATTAAATGATTTTGATTAAGCTTCATCATTATCGTTTCTCCCTCTATACCTCCGATACAGATGCTTATATTATTGGGAAGTCTGTTTACCCTGTCGCCGTTTAATATAATATCAGGGGCGATAGTCAAGAGCCTGTTAATCATCTTATCCCGTAACTCCGTGAGCCTCTTTGATTCTTGCTCCATCTCCTTTGCCGCAAGTTCCACAGCAGACCCAAGGCCGACTATCCCGGCAACATTCTCAGTGCCTGCCCTTTTCCCATTTTCCTGTTCACCACCATGCAGAATCGGGACAATCCTTGTGCCGCCTCTAACATATAAAGCACCAACCCCCTTCGGCCCATAGATCTTATGGGCAGAGAGGCTCATCAGATCTATACCGATATCATCTACCTTTGTTGGTATATGGCCAAAGGATTGGACTGCATCGGTGTGCATATAAATACCTCTCTCATGGGCAATGGCTGAGATCTCCTTAATCGGCTCAATGGTCCCTATCTCATTATTCGCATGCATTATAGATATAAGCACTGTCTTATCGGTAATTGCCGACATGACATCCTTGGGGTCTACCACGCCGAACCGGTTAACAGGGAGATATGTAACAGACCATCCCTCCTCCTCAAGGAATTTGCATGGCTCAAGGATGGCCTTATGCTCAATAGCGGATGTAATGATATGATTCCCTTTTTTCCGGTTGGCATAGGCCACGCCTTTTATAGCCAGGTTATTGGCCTCGGTTCCACCGCTTGTAAAGACTATCTCCTCCTTTTCCGCACCTATGAATGAAGCAAGCCCCCTCCTTGTCTCTTTAATACCCTCTTTCGCATGTTTCCCAAGGGTGTGCATGCTGGATGGGTTTCCAAAATGCTCTATAATATAGGGGATCATCTTTGTGATCACATCAGGATGTATGGGGCATGTTGATGCATGATCGAGATAGATCGTCTTCATAACTGTATTTCTCCTCTTTACATTAAGTTAAGTTATTTTTCTGATATCTGTTTGGTTATATTGACTTGACGAATTATATCATTGTCTTATGTTTTAAGTAAATGGGAAGGGATTGTTGACGAAGAGGCAATCTGATTCTTCTTGCCTGATCTTTAGCTAAATCCTAGTAAAATAGCATCAAGCCGGCCTTGCAACTATCAGTTTGACTATGTCAGCGAGGAGGTCTTCTTCCCTCTCAATAACAAGCCCGCTCTTCTTTATGTTCTCAATGGTCCTCCGATTTATATTCACACCCATCAACCTGACAATAAGGGGGTTTACTAGATCAAATAGCCGGCCTATTGGGATCCGATTAGGTCTCATATGCTCAAGGAGGATTATTCTCCCTTGCCCTTTGCATACCCTTTTTAACTCCCTTAGTCCCTTAATTGGATCCGGAACGGAACAGAAGACAAATGTGGCAACAACTATGTCGAATCTCCTGTCCTCGAACTCAAGGCGCTCTGCGTCCATAAGCTTTAGCGAGACCTTAAGATTAAGCATTCTTGCTCTCTTTATGGCCCCCCTCAACATCCCCTCGCTTATGTCTATTGCCATAGCATCAATTCCGGGTGGATAATACCCTAGGTTTTTCCCTGTTCCGATACCAACCTCAAGGAGCCTCTCTTTTGGATCTATCATTTTGAATAGCCTCCTCCGCCATCTCGAAAAGAAGAGTATTTCCATGGGGAATTCAAGCAGGTCAAATAGGGCTGAGATCCTGTTGTATCTCATCCTCGTTTTTAAAGTTTCATCAATGCTCATCGATAATAATTATATCTTCGAGAGCTGCTCATAGTCCATTTCAGGTGTATGCAATTGCAATAGACAGTTATGGGGTTAAAAGGTTTGGGACCATTGGTGGTATAAGCAGACTAGACGGATTCTCGCCTGCTCCTGAACTGGAGTTTCCTGAGTTTTTATCCAAACTCAAAGAGGAGCTGGAAATCATCGATACCAGCGGGCGATAATCCCCGTAATGCTGTCTTGTAGGGAACAGGAGATTGTAGATCCCATCGGCTATAGCGTAGTTGAAGAAACTCGGCACTCCAAAGAATCGTTTAGACACTATAAAGACACGCTCCACCAGCAATCGGAGCTTTATGTTCTGGCCAAGATACACCGCCGCGAAATACGAAACGGCAAGGACCAGTACGACGATATTCCTTATACTGATATAGCTTCTTACCCTGATATCCTCAAGGTTATAACACTGCTTGATGTATCGATAGGATTCATCACATTTCCACCTGGTCAGATAGTATTCAACAATCTTCCATATGCGCTCCTTCTTCCTGATATTAACAGCACAGTTCGTTAACAGCATCATCGGCTTAATCCCAAAGCCTTTTACCACAACCATGTGAAGGGGATGGTCATAATTGGGCAGTTTTACCGCCACAGCATTGTACCAAACAGCCCGTCTCTTTTCCCTGCCGTCATCATAAACGATCAGGATACTTTCATGAGGCATCGGCAAGGTCATGGCCATATCAAGACAGTGTTTGCGCTTCCCTTTGTGAATGAGGTCCCGTTCCTTCAGACGAATCACAAACCGTTGAGGCGTATCTCTTGTAAAGTAGTACTTGTAGATAACCCCTCGGTCTCCTCCGCGATCTATTGCATGGATTCCCTTATCTCCTATATGGCTTTTTACTGTTTCTATCGACTTCAGCAGTTCACTGTTTTCGCTTTTGACGTCTTCAGCCTCGTAGGAATATGCCTTACAGTAAAGAGGTATGACCCTCGTGGTCTCTATATCCGCCGCTACTATTTTGCACAGGTGATAGCCGTCGCCTACTTCATGTTCACTGCCGTCGTATATCTTGCTTAACAGCTCCATCTTCCTGGCATATTTTTTCCGTATGTCCCCGGGATCAATCGCAATAACCATCTCATCGGTCACTTTCGATGCCCCAAGCCGACAAATCTCTTCATTGATAGCCTCAGTGAAATCCTCGTCGTCAAGATTACGAGACAGGCGGTCTTCGGTCTTTATCAGTGCCTGTTCCTCTTTCAGTGTTCGCGCTATGTTGCTTAACTTTACGTCTTTTGCTGCCTGTATCCCGTACAGCATTTCCTTGATGAGTTTCTGCTTGGGCTTCTTAAAGCTCTTTGAGATGATTCCTGAGAATTTCGAGAGTTGTCCCTTCAGATTGGCCACTGTCTTAGAGTTCTCGCTCATGGTTCCTCCATCTTAGCCACAGATAAGGCTTTCCCTATAATATAGCATCTGAAACTCAGGAATCTCCTCCAAAGCAAAAAAACAGACCACGCCAGTTGCTCAATGTGTGTTTTTCTTTCTACTTCAATCGGTTAGCTGATTCTTGCAGGAAAAACTCAGGAAACTCCAGGTTAGGGGCGGTCATTTGTGGTAAAGTAGAGTAGCAATTTAGTAAGAGATTCTCATTGAAGTCGCATGGAAGGCCGAGATGAAGGGAACGGTTGTTCATGTAAGGATATCGGGAAGGTTTGTGTCCTCGCTCCCAATTTGCTGTTAGAAATCTCAATATCTCAACGACGAGGCTTTAATTACTCTCACAATGACAACTTCTATATCGGGATTTGGGATGAAGATTTTGCGTGACATAAGAGATTGATCATGCTATTCATACCATAAATTGATAAACTTCAATTCCTTCCATAAATGCAGGTACTATGATGTATGATGGGGCAGTAAGTCTTACCAAAGAAGGATCAAGCAGGCTAACCGTTTCATTCCCTTATGATCCTTTACGGGTTTCAAAAGTCAAGGCCATAGAAGGTTACAAGCGGCATCCCGATAAAAAACACTGGAGTTTCCCGGATTCTAACGGAATACTCCATAAGATTCTAAAGGTATGAAAATGGTTACGACATCAGGACCATCCAGGAAATTAACGAGAACTGATAATCATATAAAAGGCACCTCCTCAGCATACCAGGAATAAAAGATT
>CAYZUL010000074.1:0-13976 GCA_964481895.1 uncultured Nitrospirota bacterium
AGGAGGAGGAGATTGAGGGGCTAGTCAGTGATTTTACATCACCTTGCAGCGGGTTAGATTGCACCTTTAAGGTTAATGGACAGCCTGTACAGACGAATTCCGCTACGGGATTGAAGAATGGTGCACCATCTGATATCGCAAATGGTGTAAGGGTTGAGGTTGAAGGGACAATAACAAATGGTGTCCTGATAGCCAGGGAGGTCTCCTTCTTATAAAACTTTGTATAAAATTATTTTACAAATGGACTGGCATGGTTTTGAAATGCCAGATTATAGACAACATAAGCACAATGAAAGGAGTATAAGATGAAGAGATTTATTAATTTCCTGATGGCTGGATTTTTCGGCCTGGTTTTGGCCTCATGCGGGAGTGATGGGGGAGGAGGTGCAGGCACAGGCACAGGGAGCATAACCATGAAGGCAACCGCCCAAACAAACAAACAGGTGATTGCCTCTTTGCAAAAGCCTACAGCCACTCAGCGTATGTGGGCATTTCTCTCAGGGAAGGAGGCTATAGCAGCACATGCCGGTTGCGATTCTAGCAAGAAATTTGCCCTTTCTGGCGGTGGATCTGTTTGTCTTGAAACAGCATATGTAGTCTTCGATGAAGTGGAACTTGAGAGGGAGAATCCATCAACCGGAGTGGAAGATGAAGCTGAATTTGGCCCTTTTGTAGTAGATCTTTTAGGTGTTCCTAACGATGGTATCCTTGGGGATGTACCTATAACAGTTCCTGCTGGAGAGCCATTCAAAGAGGTCAAATTCAAGGTGGATGACCTTGATGATAAAAACAATGACAACAAACTTGATGATCCCAACAAAGATGATATCCCAAAAAATATCCTCCCTGCCAATGCTGTTACAGCAGGACTTGTAAAAAGGAGTCTCCATATTACAGGATCAGCCACAGGCGGCGGAACCACGCATAAAGCCTTTGATTTCTTCACTGATATAGAGGCAAAGATCAAGGTTCCGCTAACTCAGAGCATTTTTAGTGGAGATAACATTATCACATTCTTTGATTTAAGCACCGGTTTTGGCAAACTTGACTTCACAACAGATATAACGGCTACTATGGATGGAACTATGGGGAATAAGAAATGTGGTGATCCAACATTAAGTAAGCCGCAGCAATTGGCTTGTGATATAGTAAAAAATATAGATCTTTTCGACGATGTTGATAACGATAATGTTGGAGAAGCCGGGGAAGACAGGGGAGACGATCATAGCGGTGGTGGTGGCGCTGACGACACACAGCCTCATGATTGATCTGGCTATACAATAGAGATTGGGCCAGGACTGATTAGTTGAAGGTGCCTGGCCCTTTCGCTTATAAGAGGAAGAAGAATATGGCCTTTGAGATCAAAAGTCCCGCATTTTCATGACTTCTTTTTTAACTGCTCGCTTATTAGATGGTTCTCAATTCCTCTACCTGCTTGATCGTTCAGCATGTTTGTCTCCTGCACAGCCAGTCGCCAGACCAAATGAGAATTAGGCCGATAAACTCGCCTATATAAAGGGCTTCTATAATCCCTGCCTTTGCCATAGTCCCGCCGATCCCTGGAAGTATTGCACCAACGGCGATGAGGGTGCTGCCTAAGGCCCGGTGACCTGGGTCATTTCTCTTAAAGTAGCGCCAGGAACTAACTGCCGCTCCACCGACCAGAAAGAAGGCAGAGTAGACATTGATAAAGGGTGTCATCCACCTGATCCATCTCCAGGCAAGGATAGCACCACTTGGTCTGTGCAGCTCCAGCATCTCTGGCAAGACAGGCGAGATCAAAACAAAAAGACTCGTAAGGGATACAAGGGGGATGGTTATAGCTGAGGTGATATGGGCAAAGCGGCGTGGATGCAATAGATAGACAGAGCCCTGGGCAAGGGGGTAGCCCCCCAGCACTGCCCCGGAGATGTACCAAACCTTATTCAGCAAGATCGTATTTCCAAAGAGGGTGATCAGGCCCTCAAAGAATGTGCCGATGCCATAGAATGAAATCCCGATCCCCCACCAGAGATGATGCAGGCTTTCTTTTCGATGGACATAGCGTCTAAAGAGGTTTGCCGCAAAGATAGCTGCCAGGATAGTGGTGCCTATGGGGAGGTAATGTACCCAGATCACGGAGCTTTTCAGAGAAGGTGTCATAACCTTGGCCAATTTTTAACATTAATCAAGGTTTTCCGTCAATTAAAAAGGTAAAGTATGCTATATCTTTCTATACAGGTCTATTAGAATGAGTTTTCCGCTGCATCTACCAGCAAAGGCTTGGGTTGCCTATGAGAATCATTTGACAGATATAGCAATGGGAATGGGTAGACTGAATAAGGAAGGTTGGGACATGACCTCCGCATTAATTTAAATTAATATATATTATATGATATAATATATTAGATTATAATCGGAGGTAAATATGAAATCCATCACTGCCTTAGAAGCAAGAAAAAGGCTAGGAGGGTTACTGGACGAGGTTGCAAAAAAAGGAAATCACATTCTTATTTCCAGGCTTAATCGGCCCTTGGCTGTCCTAGTCCCCTATGAGGATTATCAATATAGTTTTGACAAGGAAGTCCGCAAAAAGAGGCTCCTCTTGGTTTCCCAAAAAATGGATGTATGGAGGAGGAGCCTTCGCGAGAAAGTTAAGGGAATAGACACAACCAAACTTATAAGGGATATAAGGGCTTCTAGATGATCGTACTGGATGCATCGGTCATCATCAAGTGGGTTCTGGATGATGAATCCCAGAGCCATACCGCCCTGATATATCGTGACCAGCATTTCGCAGGGATTAACCGTATTGTTGTCCCTGAACTGCTTTTCTACGAGATTGCAAATGTATTAGCTACTAAAACACCATTATCGCAAGAAGAAGCGATTGAAGAATTCAGTCTAATTATCGAGAGCGAATTGGAAGGCTACAGCCTTGGGACCAAGGAATTTTCAGAGGCGATCGGCCTATCAAAAAGGTTTAAGATAAGCCTTTATGATAGCAGCTACATAGCCCTTGCTGCGGCTCTTAAGTGCGAATTTATTACAGCCGATGTGCAACTAGTCTCAAAAGTTAGAGGTTTAAGCTATGTAAAACTTTTGCGATAGGACCTCTGTTATCTGATGAGCTTTTTCTAGCCAAATCCAAAAACTTTTTCCTGTTTCCTAAAAAAGTCTTGACAAAAAGAAGTATTGCAGCAAAAATTAGCTGGCCTACAAATAGACCATTGGGCCAACTGGCAGCATAAAGGAGTGAATTCCTTTGGACAATGCTGACTCATTATGAGATCCAGCGGAAAGGAGGATTATGGCAAACCGGATTCCTTTATCAAAAAGTCTTCTTATGTATATCGGTATTGTGCTGCTTTTGACCGGAACTATTGCAGCAAAGGGAGAGGATATGGTAATTATCCTGCTTGGAGGGATATCTATCTTGCTGTTAGAGGTAATAGAATTTAAGCAGATGTTATACGAGAAGAGTATCCTTGTCCAATTGATCCTGGGTAGCTCGCTGTTGCTGGTGGGGATCATCAAGCTAGTCGAATCAATCGGGAAAAATTTTACAGCGAACCACCTCTTCCTGATCATGATCTTAATTGGACTAATCCTTATCCTGATCGAGGATCTGAAACGGTACCAGGGCATTCCTGAGGGGGTAAAATAGGCGCTGACTCATATTAAAGGTTCTTTTTGCTACCTGAATTTGGTTGAGCCTCAATCAACCCTATCTGGCTCCTACTTTAGCCTCTACGGTCAGATCCTTTCCTTCCCGCATGAATGTAATCGAGATGCTATCACCAGGTTTTAATGTCTTAAGCATCTCGTTAAATGCCCTTAAATCCTGAATTATGGTCTGGCCGATCCTGATGATCAGATCGCCTGTTTTAAGACCTGATTGTTCTGCCGGTGTCCCTGGTGATACACCTATGAGCCTTACTCCTTTTCCGGTATATGCGAAATCAGGTATTGTGCCGAGGCTTACCTTCCGGCCCGATTCAGGCGCTGCCTCCTTCTTGGGTTCAATTCCAACCTGAGATAGTGTTGAGGTCAGGGGCTCCGGCCTGCTGGCAAGATATTCTATGGCCTCTTTAAGCACTGCTGCCACCTTCACCAGCCCGGCTGGGTCGATCTTGTCTATCGTATCCGTTGGCCGGTGATAGTCCAGATTTGGTCCGCTGAAGAACTGCACGGAAGGCACCCCGGCCTCAAGAAAACTCCTTTGATCGCTTGAACCAAAATCATTAGCTATCAGTTCAACAGGCACCCCTGTAACAGCTCCAGCCCCATTAAAGATATGGAGCCACTCCCGTGCCGAAACTATACCAAAGATCATCAGCTTATTTGATCCAAGGCGGCCGACTGTATCCATGTTCAGCATCCCTATTATCTTCTCTTTTGGAAATTCTCCCTGGTGTGTCACATAATGTCTTGATCCCCTTAGTTCTGCCTCCTCCCCGGTAAATGCCACAAATATAATGGTACGGTCGAACGGATCCTGCCTTGCAAGCAGTCTGGCCATCTCAAGCAATACAGCCACGCCGCTTGCGTTGTCATCTGCACCGGGATGGATCTTCCCCTCATTGCCTTTGTGGACATCCGGCCAGCCCAGACCCAGGTGGTCGTAATGGGCGCCAATAACGACACTTTGACCATGCCAGTCGGGCCGCCTTCCAGGGAGGATACCAACGATATTCTTTAGCCCTATTTCGCGGGATAGGTCTCCGGTCTGATCCTTCCAGGACTGAAAATAGCCATTCTCTGTATCCCCGCCCGGCTTAAGCCCTGCCTTGCGGAATTCCTCTGCGATGAAATCAGCTGCCCGATCAAGTTCCGGCGTACCGAGCCCGCGGCCACGCAGCGCTTCACTGGCAAGCCAACTTACATCCTTTAGCATCCTCTCTTCTGAAAAGGCGGGGGGAAGTTCTGCCAGTGCCCTCCGGGTGGCTAATTTTGCCTTTGAGGGTTGGACAGTTGATCCATCCGGTTGCACCACCGGGATAGACATAGGGGATGCCAGTACGGGCCATTGCCCTTTCGCTATGTTGGCAGGCTCGTCTCCTTCAAAGCCAAGGTAGCTGTATTTTCCATAGTGGATCAGTTTCCGGCCAAGGCCAGGCAGGGCGGCAGGGATCTCAGTGGCCACTAAGGTCATGGTCTTATCAGGGTTGGAGGGATTTCTGGCAGTAAGCACAACAGAATGCCTGTCACGCATTAGTTCGGTCTTCCCAATCCTAACACTGATGTCTGTTATACCCACCTGATACGGGGATAGCTGGGCTGTGGTGTCTTTAAGAAAACGGTTTTCCCATCCAAGTATCCAGATTGAACGATCGCTGGGCAAAGAGGCCAGATCGCTGTCTAATTTTACTTCCAGTTTCCAGGACTGTGATCTCTGTAAAGATTCGGCCAGTTTTTGATAAGCCTGGCGCAGCTCTTTATCGGCGCCTGATGGGATAAGGATGAGCGCCTCCTCGGCGCCAAAGGCCTGTGTCAGGGCCGGCGGTATCTCTGCACGGTCTACACGGCGGAATAGATCAAACTCCGGATCGATATCAAGATGCAGAGGACGGGAGGATAGATCAAACTTGAGCTCAAGCATCTTCTTATCCATCTGCACAGTAGTCTGAAATGCCTCCTCCTCCCCTTCAAGATCTATTGCGATTGGTACACGCAATGAATATGCCTGGTCGGGCTGCACCTGTTCCAAAACGGCTGTGAGCAGATAGCCCTTGCCTTTGGGCTCTGCCCTGGCTTGACTGATGCGGAGCGCAGGTGCGCCTCTCCTTGTCACCCATTGCGAAAATTCGGCCTTCAGATCCTCGTCTGAGGCCTCTTCAAATGCTTTACGAAGGTCATCGAAGTTTGCCCGATGGAAGCTGTTCTTTGTGTAAAATCCCCTTAGACCCTTTATGAAGACATCATCACCTAGATGCCGGCGGAGCATGTGAAAAAAGGTCATTGTCTTACCATAGCCCACTGCCTCGGTTACTGCACTGTGGCGTCCGCGGAATGCTGTAAGCGGGAAGTCTTTTGCCGACGCAACATAATCGGCATACTTTTGCAATATGGACCGCCGGTAGTCTGCCCCTGCGCCATGCTGTTCCTGGACAAGATGGTCGGCAAGATATGCGGTCAGGCCCTCGCTCCAGTTCCCTGACGGATAATCCACATAGACGCTGTTTCCCCACCAGTTATGCAGTATCTCGTGGGGATAGGAGGATTGAATAATAAAGGGGAGGCGGATGACAGTGGGGCCAAGCAGGGTAAAGGATGGCATGCCGTATCCTGTCTCCCAGAAGTTCTCCACCAGGGCGAATTTCTTGTAAGGATAAGGGCCAAGGAGTCTGCTATACATCTCCAGATATTGCGAGGTTGCCTCCAGATAACTTTTGGCCAGTTTTTCGTCCTTCTCGTTTTTTTTATTTGTGCCCTGCAAAAAAACCATGGCTTCGACTTCATTATCTGATCGGATATACTCCGTGAAGGGACCGCCGATCAGGTAGATCTCGTCCTGGGGTTCCGGGGATTCCCAGCGTATATGATTGGTCCCGCCTCTTTTTTCGTGTCTTGTCCGCTCTCCCTGACTTATGGCCTCCCAGGGACTTGGTACCTCTATGTCAATATTAAAGGTCACAAGGTCATCATTAAACCATGGATACCAGACGGATGATCTGGCCAGATATATACCATCAGGGGAGATGATCCCCGGCGTCTCTTTGAATCCGCGGGCATACTCCTCTCCGGTTGGTTCAAGCGGGTGATGGATCTCTCCTCTATATCTCAGGACAAGATGATGGCCTCCTGGTGGTAGCGCCACTGTATATGTCTCTGTTGTGACATTGGCAGCAGGCGTCCCTTCTTTGCCACGGACAAGTTTGACACCAAGGGTAGGAGACGAGGGGTGCAGTCCTTCATGGAGAATGAAGGTGATCCTTCCATCCATGCGGGCCAGAAGAGTATCGGGAATGGTGATCTCATCCTCCGCCTCAAGCAGGTGTTTTTCCGGATCCAGACGGACCTTTAGATCATGATGCACAAAGTCCGAAGGTGCGGCAGGAGGGTCCGCCGCCCATGTGGAAGACAGAGACAAGGATGCTATGAGGACAAAAATAAAGGTTTTCATGTTACTAAAAAGGTCATATGTATGATGACGTTCCTTAAAATCCCCCGCCTCTTAGAAAAACTTGCAGTTGGACATTTTTTTGCTGGACAAGAAGGTCTTTTTAATTCCCCTCTTGAGGGGTGTTTGTAGGGGCGTATTGCAATACGCCCCTACAAACGGGGTGGAGCTTTTAATTCCGCAGCCCGTATTCTTATCGCCTCCCGCACCATAGCATCAACATTATTTAACTGCTGCTTAATCAAGATATCTTCAATGTGCACTACCATTAACCCAAACGATTTTAAATAACTATCTTTGATAATATCATATTCTCCCTTAAAACTATGGCTCTCTCCATCAATCTCAAAAACTAACCCTAATTCAGGAATAAATAAATCCACCCCGTCTGGCTTCGCCATCCACCCCTCAAGAGGGGAATTAACATCAAAATCAATTATCCTTGTCCGGCAAAAAAATGTCCAACAGTCAGTTTGATAAAGAAGGGTGAGGGGAGATTTTTAGAAAGAAATTGTCCGCTGAGAAGTTCGGAGAGTATATCAGTGTCTAGGAGGCATGGAGGATAGACACGCATACCTAGTTCCTGGAGAAGCAACTTCTATCTAAGATGATAGTTTCCATCTCCTGAATATCCCTTATGGAGAAATTCTCATAAACATGGGATGCAAGTTCAAGGATGTCTAAAGATGCCGGTTCTATATCTTGCAAGATCAAGGTGACACGCTGGTGTTCCTTCAATGGGATCTGATTCAAAGGTTTTAACACCCCATTTTCATAGATTGCCTCGATAGTTTTGGACATATTTATCATCTCCTAATCGGTATGAGCGTAGCGCACTGAAGATAAGAAAGTCAAGGCTGTCCTGGCTAAAAAGGGTGTGCCCCCTTATCGGCCATCATAGTTCCCTAACCCCCTGTCGGAAAATTAGACACAGGTTAGTTTCAAGGAAAAGGCGTGTGATTAATTAGTTAATAATATCAAGGTGTTAAAACTATGGCATGGGATATGCTTTATTTTTGAATAGGATAATAGGAGATTGGAGGTTATCTTAAGGGAAGTTTTTTTGTGTCGCAATATTAAGAACAGAGGAGGTGAAAAGGTATGAAAAGGTTATATATCTTTCTGATGGCGCTGATGCTGGTCTTCGGGACCTTTGTCCCTTACGCATCGGCGATAGTAGTTGTTGATGGTTTTGATATTACCTATACCCTCCCAACAGGGTCGGAATTTGAGGGTATGGACCTGGGAGGCCGGATAGATGTCTTTATTCAAGATCCAGGTATAGCCCCCCAGTTGCTCGGCAGCCAGGACTTCAGCGGCCTGATGGCGGGGGACACCGTACATTTAGGGTTTGAAGACGTCATGATCAGCGATGAGAATGACATGCCAATATGGTTCTCCTTCAACGGGTCTATTAGCGATCCCGGTGTCATTGGCGACCCCAGTATTCATAATGCCTACGCCTTTGACACCGGGACCACCAGTGTGGAGCGCGATCCCGGCGCGGGCCCAGTGATCGACTTTAGCGATGTATTTATTTCCGATGAAAACGACTTCCCGATCTTTGCTTTTTCAGACGGGACAGAGGTCGGCTCGATCCAGGTGACGGTGAATGCCGTCCCCGAACCATCGACGCTCCTGCTCCTTGGCCCCGGCCTGGCAGGGTTGGGACTGTTGCGAAAGAGGATTTTCAAGACGAATGGATAAGAAGTTTAATCGACTCTGAGTCGAAAGCGCCTGCCGGCTGTTGCCTGTGGGCGCCTTTGTTTTAAGGGACTATTTTCCAGTCTTTCCGCCTTTCTTCACCGGTAAGGAGATGAGAGTAATCAGAGGAGAAAGAGGTCCGAATTCCGGGTCTTTATGTACAAGGATAGCCCCCTGAACCAGGGCAGTGGCAGCAATCCAGGCATCAGCCACAGACATCAAATAATTGGCCTTTAAACGGGCGGCCTGGAGGAGCAGGGGCTCACTATATGGTATCTGTTGAATGGGAAGGGCCTTCAGCCTGAGATACCATGTCTTGCCTTCCCTCTCCCCCAGCCTCTGCCATATCCGGTAGAGAACCTCCATCCCGGTCATGAAAGAAATATTTACTGCGCCTGCTCTCTTCCCCTCAATCCGAAGGAGACGATCCACCTCATCTGCCCCCTCCTCATCAAAAAAATAGGTCATCACAGCAGAGGTGTCCAGGACGTAGGGCTTCATTTCCCCTCCTTCCTCTTCTCTATCTCTCTATCCGCCTTTCGGTCTTTCATAAATTCTTCCCCCGAATATCTCCCCTTTAGAGATCCCCGAAACGCAGTAATAGGGTCCTTCGGGATCGGAACCACGATGATCATCTCTCCCTCTGCGATCCATTCTAATTTGGACTGTGGTTCAAGATGAAACCGCCGCCTAATCTCGGCCGGAACAGCCGTTTGCCCCCTTGACGAAATAGTGCTATTCATGACCTCCCCCTTTTAATATTTTTTTATTATACAAGTTATTTTTTGATTTTTACAAGTCATATCAACAATTGTCAAGATTTAGAAAATTAAACCCTTGTACCTTACCTTTTCACCTGAAAATCCCTCTTATTAAGTCTGTCATTCCCGCATGATTTTAGCGGGAATCTGCCCCCGATAGGTTCATTCGGGGGCATATCCGTCCCCGAACCATCCACGCTCCTGCTCCTCGGCCCCGGTCTGGCAGGGTTGGTTTGGTTCAGGAAAAAATTACGGCGGAAATAAACCAGGCAGGCCGGGGCTCAAGATCTCCTGATATCTAAGGGAGGGCTTTTAGCCCTCCCTTTCCCCGCCGCTAATGCCTGCTTGTTTTATACCATGTTGCAATCTAAATGACGCTTTACAAACCAACGCCCCCGCATCGTGCACCCCCTCTAACGCCCCCTCTTATCCCCCTCTTTGATAAAGAGGGGGAAGGGGGAGTTTCCTTTTGTCTGACCTTGAATTTCCTTTCCGCTTCTGTTAGCCTTTACATATGGAGATCATGCCGGCCATTCAGAATGTCCTTAAAGAAGACAGCCGGGTTATATTTGCCTATCTTTATGGTTCCGCCATTAATGGCGATTCATATCGGGATATTGATGTCGGCATCTATATAGATAAAGGGCATGATTCCTTTGTTGTATCTGGTGATCTAAAGATAGACCTTTCTATTGAGACAGGCATACCCCCTGACCGGTTTGATATTCGGATTATTAATGAGACTGACAACCTCATATACCTGCGCCAAGTACTAAATGGCCGGCTGCTGGTAGACAAGGAACCGGATTTACGGGGGGATTTTATAGAATCCTTCTCCATGCGATATCGGGAGGCGGAGGGTATCTTAAGGGAGGCATATTGATGCGGATAGACCATCAGCGGGTAAAAAGTTATCTCTACGATATCAAAAAGAATACCCTTGACCTGGAAGATATTCTAAAAGAATATACCGATGAGGCTATTTCCCGGGATCCTATTATCATTAAGGCCATTAAGTATACCCTTATTGAAATTGCCGAGGCTATGGCTAATACCTTACAGCATATATTGGCAAAAGGCCTTGGAAAACCGGTATCGGGTTACCTTGACACCCTGCTCAAGGCAAAAACAGAGAGTATCATCTCAGAAGAGCTATTTTTTAGTCTTAAGCCCTTCTTTGAATTTCGGAATGCCCTCATTCATCGCTATTGGATCATGGACGATACATTGATACTCAGGAATCTCCGCTCCGGCCATCATCATTTCAATAGGTTTATTGAACAGGTCGAAGAATCTATATCCAAGGGCTCATAAATCTGCCGGAAAAATAGACGCGATTCGATGGGATTCTGTCTATGCCTGATGCAAAGTTGCATTCAAATCCCCCTTAATCCCCCTTTTCCAAAGGGGGATGTGATTCCACTCTTTCGCAAAGAGGGGTCAGAGCCTGCCCCTGCATGTATTAAGCAGGGGGGAGATTTTGTAAATCATGGCTGCTTCTATTAAGGGTTTTCAGGTAAACCATAAAAGGCCATGTGATTCCGAATTTACTTGACTTTCTGAATATGGACATGCTATGAAGGCATCGAACGAGATTGCCATTGCGGAGATTCCATATCTATGGACAAAACATTTCGGTATGTATTTTCTTATTTATATATCTTGGTGACCCTCTCATCTCTTGCAGTATTATCATTATATTCTGCTGCCTTTGGTTTTGAATTTAAAGGCTTCTCGGACATCACTTTTTCTTTTGCTGATAACACCCAGGATAGCAATGATCCAAAGAGTAACAGCGCCTTTGCCCTGGGCCAGCTTGATATGTACTTGAGTCAAAACCTGAGCGACAGGGTTGATGTCTTAGGTGAGTTGGTGGTGGAAGCCAATGAGGAAGGGGAATTCGGGGTAGATTTAGAAAGGCTTCAGGTTGGTTACATCTTTAATGACGGCCTCAGGGTTTGGGCAGGCCGATTTCACAATCTGTTGGGCTATTGGAATATGACCTATCATCATGGAGCACAGATTCAGACCACAATCGAACGTCCACAATTCCTGAAATTTGAGGACGATGGCGGTATACTTCCAGTTCACGTTGTAGGCATGTGGATAGACGGCAGACTAAGAACCGATCCAGCCCAGCTAGAGTATGGCATTATGATCGGTAATGGGGCAAAGATCAAGGGCGTAGATCCGGCAACCTCTTCAGGCGGAATCCTAGACCCTAATAGCGTTTCAGATAATAGCAAAAACAAATCTGTTTCACTTCACCTAAGGGCTATGCCCTCTGCGATCGACGGCCTTGGCATAGGGATCTCGGCAAATTTTAGCGAGGTACAGTTATTTGATACGGACGACAAGCTGATCTTAGTAAATAATAAAGAAGAAATCTCCCAGTTAATATTTGGCGCTGATTTAGAGTACCTGGCGAACAATATCGAGCTCCTTTCAGAGTTTTATCAGATCCTGGACAAGGACAAAGAGAGCTTTTCAAGCAATGCCTGGTATGTGCAAGGAGGATACAAGATAGCCGGTCGCATTACCCCTTATGTGCGCTTTGAAAAGGTCATGGTTGATGAGAATGATCCTTATTTCATTGCGCTTGGGACCTCGGATCTCAAGAAGACTATCGCTGGAATGCGCTTTGATATCATGCTGACCAGCTCGTTGAAGATCGAGGCCAGATTCATTAACAGTATAGACAATTTTCAGGAGTACGGTATACAGTGGGCATTTGCATTCTAAAGGATCAGAACACCTAATGATCAGGCAGAAAAAGAGATTAAAATTATTGACTCTCACGCTGCTTTCCCTGATGTTTCTTTGTACCCAAATTACGGTCGCTGCTGCCAGGGAATTAGCAATAATTGCAAATAAATCCTTCCCTGCTATTGTTTTGACCAATAAGAATGTCAAGGAGATATATCTTGGCCAAAGAGAAATAATTGAGGGCATCCGTCTTAAGCCTGTTGATCAAGACTATAACCAGGCAATCCGGAAGGTCTTTATGCAAAGGATTATAATGCTACCCGTCGATGCATATAGTACTTACTGGAACAATCGGATATTCCAAAGGGGTGGCATTCCACCTGCGTTAAGAAAGAGCTCAGAAGAGGTTGTAAAAACAGTGGTTGAGACGGATGGGGCAATAGGATATGTCTGGCTGGAAGAGGCCCAGACAGTTGCCACTCGTGTAAAGGTCCTATTTACTATCGACGCTGGCCAGTAATAGCACATAACCGATATAATTGCCTAAAAGCCAAGATTAAGTATGGTGTTCCTGGAATTCATTCAGGAACCTACAACCAGGGGATAGTATTTCAATTACCTTTTTGCGCAACGGGAAAGGAGCAGACAGTTCAGGCTAAAGTGGCGGCCGGATAAGATCTTATTGGGGCTGATTACGAGAAACCTTAACTAGAAAAAATAAGGATATTGTGTTATGGATATTGTTATATCCAAGAATAGCATTCCCATCCGCCTTACGGATGAGCGCTGGGCACATATTACCGAGGAGCACTGTGAGTTGGCTGGCCTGAGGCTCGAAGTGCTTGAGACTATATCTGAGCCGGAGCGCATTCTTGCAGGAGGGGCAGGTGAGCAATTGGCAATCCGCCCTCTGAGTATGGACAAATGGCTTGTAGTCGTGTATCGTGAATTAAAGAGTGATGGTTTTGTCATTACGGCATTTTTGACAGGCAAAACTCACACCCTCAATAAAAGGAGGCAACTATGGCCATAGCGGACATCCAAGACTATCTGAGGCTTATACCAGCGGTCAAGAAGACTCCACAGGGTTATCTCTGGTCCTCCTATGACCAGGAGGCGGACACACTCTACATCAATTTCAAAAAACCGAGCCATGCCACTGACAGCGAACTAACAGATGATGATGTTATTATCCGTTATGAAGGGGATGAGATTATTGGTCTTACAATCTTGCACGCAAGCAAACGTTAATCCATGTATATACAACTACTGAACCAGTCCTCTGCTCTGCCACGAATTGAGAAAAAAAGAAAATCTCCATGACCTAATACCTTTTATTTTCCCGGTATTTTAAGACAACTGAGATTCTGGATAATAGTTTTTAGGATATATTGGGCTGTGAAAAACGATGCCGGAGCGTTTCGACAAGGGCCTTATCTGCCCTGGCAGAAAACATCTCCAACGGAGCGTATCCACGACTCCAGGCAAGGAATAAGGTGGCAAGCAGCGCCGCTCCTGTGATCACAAAGTTTGGCCAGGCATTAAGCTCCCACTGCCCTTTCCATGTCAACTGCCATGCATCCGAAAAAGGTGTAAGATACGATATAGGCCACTGCTCGCCGTCGGGCCCTCTGGCGAGGGCCCGACGGGAGCTATAATCAAAAAGTGTGGAAAAAGTAAAGAAGGCAGCGTATCCTTTCAAT
>CAYZUL010000075.1:0-13832 GCA_964481895.1 uncultured Nitrospirota bacterium
AGCCGACGACGAAGCCAACGCAGGTAGCCGAATGAAGGCAAATTGGTATAAGGAGAAGATATGGCTAAGGAGATTATAGGGATGATCAAGTTGCAGATACCTGCTGGTAAAGCAAACCCAGCACCGCCTGTTGGTCCATCGTTAGGCCAGCACGGCGTCAATATAATGGAGTTTTGTAAGGCTTTTAATGCAAAGACTCAGAGCCTTGGTGATTCAATTATCCCTGTGGTAATAACAGTTTATTCCGACAGGTCCTTTACTTTTATAACAAAGACACCTCCAGCTGCTGATCTTTTAAAAAAGGCTGCCGGGATAATAAAAGGTTCAGCTGCTCCTCACAAGGACAAGGTAGGAAAGGTTACGGAGGGACAAGTAGAGGAGATTGCCAGAACTAAGATGGTAGATCTTAATGCAGTAGACCTTAAAGGGGCTGTAAAGATTATTGAAGGGACAGCGCGGAGTATGGGTCTACAGGTTGTAAGGGGAGGATAGGTAATGGGAAAGAAAATGGAGGCGGCGAGGGGTAAGGTAGAGGATAGGAGCTATGACTTGAAAGAGGCCCTTGATCTGATAAAAGAGATTACCCATGTAAAGTTCGATGAGACCGTTGATCTTGCGATAAGACTTGGTGTTGATGCAAAACGATCTGATCAGACAGTAAGGGGCTCTGTGGTCCTTCCGAATGGAACGGGTAAAAAGGTAAAAATACTTGTATTTGCGAAGGGTGAGAAGGAAAAGGATGCGCTTGAGTCCGGCGCAGATTATGTCGGCGCAGAAGATATGGTGGAGAAGATAAATAAGGGCTGGATGGAATTTGACCGCGTTGTAGCAACACCGGATCTGATGGGTCTTGTCGGAAAGCTGGGAAAGATTCTTGGGCCAAGGGGGTTGATGCCCAACCCTAAGTCAGGGACAGTTACATTTGATATAGCAAGGGCTATAAAGGAGCTAAGACAGGGGAAGGCAGAATTTAAACTTGAAAAGGGTGGAATAGCACATGTCTCTGTCGGGAAAGTATCTTTTGGTAGTGATAAGCTTTATGAGAATATTACGACCGTAATGGAATCGATCATTAAGGCGAAGCCGGCCACCAGCAAGGGTCGTTATATTAAAGGGGTTTCTGTATCATCTACAATGGGCCCCGGGATAGATATAGATACCACAAGTTTAACCAAGACAGCTGGTTGACAATAGGGGGACGGGATGCAGAAAGAGGAAAAAGGACAAGTAATCACAGAAACACACGATAAATTTACAAGGGCAAGGGCGGCAATTCTTACCGAATACAGCGGGTTGAAGGTTGAGGAGATGAGGGATCTGCGTACAAAACTGAGGAGGGCAGGCGCTGAGTTAAAGGTTATCAAAAATACCCTTGCAAGCAAGGCTGCTGAAGGAACGGCCATGGAAGGCATCAGGGATTACCTTAAGGGTCCGATTGCGGTAGTCTTCGCATATGATGATCCGATCGGACCTGCCAAGATAGTAAAGGAGTTTTCTTCGAAGGCAAAAGAGAAGCTAAAACTTAAGGTAGGGGTGATAGACGGCAGGACCTATCAAAAAAATGAAATCCTTGCTGTTGCAGAACTTCCCGCAAGAGAGGTACTTATCGCGCTGCTCCTGGCCGGGATGAAATCCCCTATTTCAGGTCTGGTCTTCTGTTTGAAAGGAACCCTGAATAAGCTTGTTTATACATTAAACGGAATAAAAGAAAAAAAGGAAACTCAACAATAAGCAACAAGAAGATAAAGAAAGGAGATAAGTAAATGGTGAAGGTAGCGGAGGAATCAAAGATATCCAAGGATGATTTAATTAAGGCAATCGAGAGCATGACCGTGCTTGAGCTGTCTGAGCTGGTTAAGGAACTTGAAGGGAAATTTGGAGTAACCGCAGCTGCCCCTGTTGTTGGGGTAGCGGCAGCGTCTGTTGCTGCACCTGCGGCCGAGGAAAAGACAAGTTTTGATGTGATACTCTCCTCTGCAGGAGATAAGAAGATCCAGGTAATCAAGGTCGTCAGAGAGCTGACAAGCCTTGGACTTAAAGAGGCAAAGGATCTTGTTGAAGGTGCACCTAAGCCTGTAAAGACTGGTGTTTCAAAAGAGGAGGCACAGGCCATAGCCAAGAAACTGGAAGAGGCCGGCGGGAAGGCAGAGATAAAATAGCTTCCCTGATGCTTGCTGGTTGCCCGTTTTTATTTTGTCCTCCGGGCAACCGGTATGCTGTATAAAAATATTGGAGGTTTTGATGTCAAGCCCTACGAAGAATGATCTTATAGAGAGAAGGGATTTTTCCAAGATCCATACAAGGATTGAGATCCCCAATCTCATAGAGGTTCAGAAGGGATCTTACGATAGGTTTCTGCAGAGGGATGCTCCTGCTGAAAAGAGGGAGTATATAGGTCTTCAGGAGGCATTTGCCAGCGTATTTCCCATAACTGACTACAACGGCACATCTATGATTGAATTTATCGACTATTCCATTGTCAAGCCTAAGTATGATGTGAAGGATTGCTTTGAGCGTGGAATAACCTATACCGCGCCATTAAAGATAAGGGTCAGGCTTATAGTCTGGGAGAAAGAGGAAAAGACCGGCGTAAAGAAGGTTAAGGATGCGAGAGAGCAGGAGGTTTATCTGGGGGAACTCCCTTTGATGACTGACAATGGCACATTTATCATTAACGGGACCGAGAGGGTTGTGGTAAGTCAGCTCCATAGATCTCCAGGGGTTTTATTTACTCATGACAAGGGGAAGATCCATGCAAGCGGCAAGGTTCTTTATTCTGCCAGGATAATTCCAGACAGGGGTTCATGGCTTGATTTTGAGTTTGATGCCAAGGATATCCTCTATGTAAGGATAGACGGAGGGAGAAAAATCCCGGCAACAATCCTGCTTAAGGCCTTTGGGTACCACAGCGAAGACCTCCTCAGGATCTATTATCCCATAGAAGAGGTAAAGGTCTTCAGGGGGAGATTCTACAGGAACATAGATCCGGAGATACATACGGGTTTGAAGGCACCAATAGACATAGTTGACAAGAAGACGAACGAGGTTATCGTAAAAGAAGGGAATAAGATAACGGCTCAATCCATTAAGAAGATGAAGTCGTCGGATATCCATGAGATGCCTATCCCCAAGGAGGAACTGCTTGGACGGGTTGTTTTAAATGATATTGTTGATACATCCAAAGGCGAGATTATACTAGAGAGAAATAAGGAGATTACAGAGGCAGTACTTCCCCAGATACTTGAAGCGAAGGTAGAGGGCATCAAGGTAATATATATAGATAACATCAATGTTCTTCCAGTAATCAGGGATACGTTGACTGCGGAAAAGACAACTTCACCAGATGAGGCCAGGGTCGAGATATACAGGAGGCTACGACCGGGTGAGACACCTACCATAGAAACTGCTACCCATCTCTTTGAAAGTCTCTTTTTTAATTCCAAGCGATATGACCTCTCTCCAGTAGGAAGGTTGAAACTTAACAAAAAGTTGGGGCTCGATTTTCAACTCGACAAGCGGACACTTGCACCCGAGGATATAGTTGCCGTTGTAAAACATCTGATAGACCTAAAGAGGGGCAAGGGGGATGTGGATGACATAGATCACCTGGGAAACAGAAGGGTAAGGTCGGTTGGAGAGCTTCTTGGAAATCAATTCAGGGTAGGGCTTGTAAGGATGGAGAGGACGATAAAGGAGAGGATGAATCTTCTTGATATGGAGACGGCCCTGCCACACGACCTCATCAATGCGAAACCTGTGATGGCTGCCATAAAGGAGTTTTTCGGAAGCAGCCAGCTTTCCCAGTTCATGGACCAGACAAATCCCCTTGCAGAGATTACCCATAAACGGAGGTTATCCGCCCTTGGGCCTGGAGGCCTAACGCGCGAGAGGGCAGGATTCGAGGTGAGGGACGTCCATCCATCACACTACGGGAGGATATGTCCCATAGAGACGCCGGAAGGTCCGAATATCGGATTGATTGTCTCCCTTGCCACATATGGAAAGGTAAATGAATTCGGGTTTATTGAGGCACCCTATCGCAAGGTGAAAGATGGCAGGGTTACTGAAGAGATCGAATACCTCTCCGCGATAGATGGGGACAGATATATCATAGCCCAGGCCAATACCAAGATGGATGGACGGGGTAAGATTGTTGCGGATGCTGTTTCAGCCAGAAGAGCAGGCGACTTTGTTACGGTGCTTCCAGAGAAGGTGGAATATATGGATATTTCACCAAAGCAGATCGTGAGTGTTGCTACGGCACTCGTTCCATTCCTGGAACATGATGATGCCAACAGGGCGCTTATGGGTTCAAATATGCAAAGGCAGGCAGTTCCGCTAATCAAGGCCGAGGCCCCGTATGTCGGCACAGGGATGGAGTCTGTTGTTGCCAGGGATTCCGGATATGTGACCATGGCAAAGAGGGATGGGGTCGTTGAGAATATTGATGCCACCAGGATTGTTGTCAGGGCTGACGGAAACAAGAGAGGGGAGAAGCATAAGGATGAGACCCTTGCCCTGGATGTATATCCGCTGATAAAACATCAGAGGTCTAATCAGAATACCTCCATTAACCAGAAGCCTACGGTAAAGGCAGGCCAGAAGATAAAGAAAGGCCAGGTGCTTGCTGACGGCCCTGCAATTGATCATGGAGAGCTTGCCCTGGGGAGGAATGTACTTGTAGCATTTATGCCTTGGGGCGGATACAATTTTGAGGACGCCATCCTGGTAAGTGAGAAGTTGGTGGCAAATGATGTATTTACATCGATCCATATTGAGATGTTTGAGGTAGAGGCAAGGGATACGAAGCTTGGCAAGGAGGAGATCACAAGGGACATCCCTAACATAGGTGAAGAGGCATTAAGGAATCTGGACGAGAGCGGCATAATAAGGATCGGTGCAGAGGTGAGACCCGGGGACATCCTTGTGGGGAAGATAACACCGAAAGGAGAGACACAGCTGACCCCGGAAGAGAAGCTCTTACGCGCCATTTTCGGCGAGAAGGCAGGTGATGTCAAGGATACATCCCTAATTGTTCCCCCTGGCATAGAGGGGATTGTTATAGACGTAAGGATATTCTCCAGAAAGGGATTTGAGAGGGATGAGAGATTAAAGTCTATAGAAAATGATGATATAAACAGACTTCAGAGAGACCATCAGGACGAGTTGAGGATAATAGAGGAAGAAAAAGCGAAGAAGACCAGAAAGTTACTCCTTGGCAAGGTTGCCTCAAATGAGATAGTAGATCCTGAATCAGGGGAGATGCTACTAAAGCGTAAGCAGAGGATAACTGCCGAGATCCTGAGCAAGATTGCCGATGATGATCTCAGGAATATTACCCTCAGCGATACTGCAGAGCAGACGAAGATAGATGAGATGGAGAATTCAGCCAAAGAACAGGTAGAGATCCTCCAAACTATCTATGATGAGAAGGTCGGCAGGCTTAAGAGGGGTGATGAGCTGCCGCCAGGGGTTATTAAGCTGATCAAGGTCTATATAGCAATGAAGAGGAAATTGCAGGTTGGCGATAAGATGGCAGGAAGACACGGAAACAAGGGGGTTGTATCGAGGATAATGGCCGAGGAGGATATGCCCTATTTGCCGGACGGGACCCCTGTTGAAATTGTGCTCAATCCCCTTGGTGTTCCATCCCGTATGAACGTCGGACAGATATTGGAGGCCCACCTTGGATGGGCTGCGAAATCCCGGAACCTGTATGTATCATCACCTGTATTTGACGGGGCAACTGAAAATGAGATAAAGGACATGTTAAAGAAGGCAGGGCTTCCAGTCTCCGGACAGATTACCCTGCATGACGGAAAGACGGGTGAACCTTTTAAGAGACCGGTTACAGTAGGATATGTATATATGATGAAGCTCCACCATCTGGTTGATGACAAGATACATGCAAGATCTATCGGTCCCTACTCGCTTGTTACCCAGCAACCGCTGGGCGGTAAGGCCCAGTTTGGCGGTCAGAGGCTGGGGGAGATGGAAGTATGGGCGCTCCAGGCCTATGGGGCTGCTTCAACGCTCCAGGAATTTCTTACAGTAAAGTCTGATGATGTACCGGGTCGCTCGAAGATCTATGAGGCCATTGTGAAGGGCGAGAACTTTCTGGAGCCTGGACTGCCAGAGTCATTTAATGTGCTTATAAAGGAGTTGCAGAGCTTAGGTCTTGATGTTGAACTGATAAAGACCAGGGATTGATACAGAAGAAGGTCGAGGTTAAAGGGAATGAAAGTTAGGTTTAGAAGTTTCTAAACCTAAACCTAAACCTAAACCTAAACCTTAGCCTGGACCTTTAACTTGGGAGGTATAAGAATTGAGTAACCTTTACAGCCTTTTTGAGAAACAGAAGGAGTCTATCTCTTTCGATGCCATCAGAATAAAATTGGCATCACCGGAAAAGATAAGGTCATGGTCTTATGGTGAGGTTAAAAAGCCTGAGACCATAAACTACAGATCTTTCAAGCCGGAGAGAGATGGTCTGTTCTGCGCAAAGATATTCGGACCCACAAAAGACTGGGAGTGTAACTGCGGAAAATACAAGAGGATGAAACATAGAGGTATTGTCTGCGACAAGTGCGGCGTAGAGGTGATCCAGTCCAAAGTTAGAAGAGAACGGATGGGCCATATCGAATTGGCTACGCCCGTAGCCCACATCTGGTTTCTAAAGGGTGTTCCGAGCAGGATAGGGACCCTCCTTGATATGAGCTTAAAGCAGCTTGAAAAGGTCCTCTACTTTGAGAGCTTTATTGTTATCGATCCGGGAAAGACGTCCTTAAAGGAAAAGGAGTCACTGTCGGATGAGAAATATCGGAATATACAGCAGGAATATGGAAATAGCGTCGTTGTTGGCACAGGGGCTGAGGCAATAATGGAACTCCTCAAAAAGATTGACATCAAGGAGCTCTGGAATGAACTCCGCCAACAGGTTGCAGTGGCAAAATCTGCTGCCATAAAAAAGAAGCTTACAAAGAGACTTAAGATAGTAGAGGCCTTCAGGAAATCAGGCAACAAACCTGAATGGATGATTATGGATGTCATACCTGTGCTTCCTCCGGAATTGAGACCGCTTGTTCCACTTGATGGAGGAAGGTTTGCCACGTCTGACCTGAATGACCTTTATAGAAGGGTAATCAACAGGAATAACAGGTTGAAAAGACTGATTGAACTCAAGGCGCCCGCTGTAATCATAAGGAATGAGAAGAGGATGCTTCAGGAGGCTGTGGATGCACTCTTTGATAATGGCCGGAGGGGGAGGGCAATTAAGGGTAGCAATAAAAGGCCGCTTAAGTCCCTAAGCGATATGTTAAAAGGGAAACAGGGCCGCTTCAGGCAGAACCTCTTAGGTAAAAGGGTAGATTATTCCGGAAGGTCTGTGATTGTAGTTGGTCCTGAATTAAAACTCCATCAGTGTGGGCTCCCAAAGAAGATGGCCCTTGAGCTGTTCAAGCCCTTTATCTTTCAGAAGCTTGAGGAAAAAGGATATGTGACCACTATCAAGAGTGCCAAAAAATTGGTTGAGAAGGAGAAGTCCGAGGTGTGGGATGTGCTCGATGAGGTCATAAAGGAACACCCTATTCTTCTTAACAGGGCACCGACCCTTCACAGATTGGGTATCCAGGCCTTTGATCCGGTACTCGTGGAGGGGAAGGCCATAAAACTTCACCCGCTGGTATGCGCTGCATTTAATGCAGATTTTGATGGAGACCAGATGGCTGTTCATATTCCCCTTTCAGTGGAGGCGCAGATAGAGGCAAGGGCATTGATGCTTTCCATAAATAATATACTTTCTCCTGCAAGTGGAAGGCCGGTAATGCTCCCTTCCCAGGATATGGTGTTGGGTTGTTACTGGCTGACAAAGGAGAAGCCCGGAGCGCGGGGGGAGGGGAAGACATTTTCCAATTGTACAGAGGTAAGGATAGCTTATGATGTAAATGAAATTGAGGAACATGCCAAAATCAAGGTTAGAATAAACAATGCACTGATAGAAACTACTGTAGGCAGGGTTATCCTCTCTGAGATACTTCCAAAATGTATCGACTTCAAACACGTGAATCAGCTGATGGGCAAGAAAGAGCTGATGAAACTTGTTGATGTCTGCTACAGGGAGGCTGGCCAGAGGGATACGGTCCTTCTGCTGGATAGGATAAAAAACATAGGGTTTTCATATGCCACAAAGGCAGGGATCTCCATATGCATAGATGATATGTATATCCCTAACAGAAAGGCCGATCTGATAGACCGTGCTAAGAGGGAGGTAATTGAGATTGAAAAGCAGTACTCAGACGGACTCATCACAAACGGCGAGAGATATAACAAGGTTATAGACATCTGGGCACATGTTACAGAGCTTATTGCAAGCGAGATGATGAAGGAGCTCGGTAGTGACAAATTTAATTCGATCTTTATGATGGCAGATTCCGGTGCGAGAGGGTCTGCCCAACAAATAAGACAGCTTGGCGGCATGAGAGGTCTTATGGCCAAGCCGTCAGGAGAGATCATTGAGACACCGATCACAGCCAATTTCAGAGAGGGGCTTACGGTACTTCAATATTTCATCTCAACCCACGGGGCAAGAAAGGGCCTTGCCGACACAGCACTAAAGACTGCAAATTCGGGTTACCTGACCAGGAGGCTTGTTGATATAGCCCAGGATGTAATAGTAAGCGAGGATGACTGTCATACGGTGGACGGGATATATGTCACATCCCTAGTTGAAGGAGGAGAGATCATTCAACCCCTGGAGGAGAGGATTTTGGGCAGAATCGCTGCCGAGGATATAAAAGATCCGCTTACAAAAGAGGTTATATGCAAGGCAGAAGAGGAGCTAGATGAATCTAAGATTGAGGATGTAGTTAATGCCGGTGTTGATAAGGTAAAGATTCATTCGGTACTTACCTGTCAAGCCTTGCGTGGTGTATGCAAAAAGTGTTATGGAAGGGATCTTGCCAGAGGAAGACTGATAGAGAAGGGAGAGGCAGTAGGGGTCATTGCGGCACAATCTATCGGCGAGCCTGGTACACAGCTTACAATGAGGACGTTCCATATAGGAGGCACGGCAAGCAAGGTGGTGGAACAGACGGTCCTTGAGGCCAAGAATGCCGGAAAATTGAAGTATATTAATCTGAATACTGTAAAAAACAGAGATGGCGATATGGTAGTGTTGAACAGGAACGGCAAGATTGCCGTTTGCGATGAGTCGGGGAGAGAAAAGGAGAAGTATCCCGTAATATATGGCGCCAAGATAAAGTTAAAAGATGGCGCAAAGGTTGTGGCCGCACAGAGACTGGTTGAATGGGATCCATACTCCATATCGATCCTTACTGAGGTTGGAGGAAAGGTTGCTTTCGGAGATATAGTTGAAGGTATAACAATGAAGGAAGAGGTAGATGAGGTTACCGGGCTCTCAAGGAGGGTTATAATGGATCACCCAGGATCTAGCCTTAGGCCGAGGATATCCTTAAAAGATGAAAGCGGGAAGACCTCAAAGATACCGGGTGCAAATCAGTCTGCAAGATACCTTCTTCCCTCTGGAGCCCATATATTGGTCGAAAAGAACTCTATAGCATACCAGGGGGATATCCTTGCGAAAATCCCTAGGGAGACAACAAAGACAAAGGATATTACAGGAGGTCTTCCAAGGGTAGCAGAACTTTTTGAGGCAAGAAAGCCTAAGGAGCAGGCCGTTATATCTGAGATAGACGGTACGGTTGAATATGGAGGTTTTGTAAAGGGGACAAGGAGGATTATAGTAAAGAACGACATGGGTGATGCAAGGGAATATTATATCCCGAAGGGGAAACATGTCAATGTACATGAAGGTGATTTTATTCAGGCCGGTGAGCCCCTTATGGACGGTTCTGCGAATCCTCACGATATATTAAGCGTACTAGGGCCAAATGAACTCCAGAAATATCTCGTAGATGAGGTTCAGGGGGTTTACAGGCTCCAGGGTGTTTCGATAAACGATAAGCATATCGAGGTCATTGTCAGGCAGATGCTCAAGAAGGTGAGAATAGAGGACCCTGGTGATACAGAATTTCTGATCGGCGGCCAGGTAGACAGACTCCTCTTTGCCAGGGAGAATGAGAAGGTTATATCGAAGGGCGGGAAACCTGCCATAGGGAAACCTGTTCTGCTAGGGATCACAAAGGCCTCACTAAGTACGGACAGTTTCATTTCCGCGGCATCTTTCCAGGAGACTACAAGGGTGCTTACCGAAGCTGCCGTAAGCGGAAAGACGGATGATCTCCTTGGATTGAAGGAGAATGTAATAGTCGGCAGACTTATACCTGCGGGGACAGGGTTGGCAGAATATATGGATACATTCGTTAAGCCCGTTATGGAATTAGCGGAGGAGACACTTCCTGAGTTGGAAGGGGAAGCAGGAAAGGAGTTGGCCGTAGATTCAAAGCAGCCTTAAGATGCTTTGGCCTGAAGGATTCACAAAAGAATCCTCTTTATAAACTTCAATCAACAGAAGTTGTCAACAAGGAGTGAAAAAGTAAAAGCCCCCCGAGGGGGCTTTACAGAAAACCTTTGTCCTCAATAAATTAAAGTATGGGCAAATACTAATGTGAATCGGTACATGGATATAAAAAAATAAAAAAATATTTCTTGACAAAGTGATAGAAGTCAAATATACTCACTTTTTTTTCGGCCCTCATTCAATTTAGCATTAAGGTTTTGGAAGGAGCGTTTGTGCCCACAATAAGTCAGCTGGTAAAAAAGGGGAGAGAGAAGGCGTGGAGCAAGACAAAGAGTCCTGCCTTAAAGGGGTCGCCCCAGAAGAGAGGTGTATGTATCAGGGTTTATACAACAACACCAAAAAAACCAAACTCTGCGTTGAGGAAGGTGGCCAGGGTGCGCCTCACTAATGGAATGGAAGTTACGTCGTATATTCCGGGGGTTGGGCATAACCTTCAAGAGCACTCCATAATCCTTGTTAGGGGAGGAAGGGTTAAGGATTTGCCTGGGGTAAGGTACCATATCATCCGTGGTGCGCTTGATGCTGTAGGTGTACAGAACAGGAAACAGGGCAGGTCTAAATACGGGGCCAAAAGACCAAAATAGGTAAGTTTTTAACTTGTACCAATAAAGAGAATATTTATGCCAAGGAAAAAGGTTACCTCAAAAAGAGAAATAGATCCGGACCTGAAATATAACGACAAGCTTGTAAGCAGGTTTATTAATGTAATCATGAGGAAGGGAAGGAAAACCATTGCAGAGTCGATATGTTATGGTGCCCTTGATATCATAAAGGAAAAGACAGGTAATGACCCCCTTAAGGTATTTAAGTCTGCAATGGATAATATTAAGCCCCTTGTTGAGGTGAAATCCAGGAGGGTTGGAGGTGCTTCGTATCAGGTTCCTGTAGACGTGCGACCTGCAAGGAGGGTGGCGCTGGCACTTAGATGGCTTTCCCAATACGCCAAACAAAGAGGCGGAAAAAGTATGAAGGAGAAATTGGCAGGAGAGTTGCTGGATGCCCTGAATAATACGGGCGGGGCAGTCAAAAAGAAGGAAGATACGCACAGGATGGCTGAGGCTAACAAGGCCTTTGCCCACTTTAGATGGTAAAAAGGGATGACCTTTGTGTTAGGGGCCCAGCCAGGCAGTGGTTCGGTAGCTGTACATAATCACAATCCCAGGATTCTCGGAGGTTTTAAGTTGTCCAGGCTTTATCCGTTAGAGAGAACCAGAAACATAGGCATAATGGCCCATATAGATGCAGGGAAGACCACGACAACAGAGAGGATCCTGTTCTACACCGGATCTTCCCACAGAATTGGAGACGTGGATGAGGGGACTACTGTCATGGACTGGATGGAGCAGGAGAGGGAGAGGGGAATAACGATAACCTCTGCTGCCACAACCTGCTTCTGGAAGGATAACAGGATAAATATTATAGATACGCCAGGTCATGTTGATTTTACAATAGAGGTTGAGAGATCATTGAGGGTACTTGACGGGGCCATAGCAGTATTCGATTCTGTCCAGGGGGTAGAACCGCAGTCTGAAACAGTATGGCGTCAGGCCGATAAATATTCTGTGCCAAGGATAGCCTTTATGAATAAGATGGACAGGATTGGCGCAGATTTCTTTGAGAGTGTAAAGACTATGGTTGACAGGTTAGGCGCAAATCCAGTCGTGATTCAGATTCCTATAGGTAAGGAGGCAGGGTTTAGGGGTTCCATAGATCTAATTGAGATGAAGGCGATTGTCTTTGATGATGAGACCCTGGGCGCTAAATATGCGATTGAAGATATACCTGCAGATCTTCTTATTCAGGCCCAGGAATACAGGGAGAAGATGCTTGAGTCAGTTGCCGAGTTTGATGATGCGCTCCTTGAGAAATACCTCCATGGGGAGCATGTTAGTCCCGATGAGATAAAAAAGGCGATAAGGGTCGGAACCATTTCAATGAAGATTAATCCTGTTCTTTGCGGGGCATCATTCAAAAATAAAGGGGTCCAGCCGCTCCTTGATGCGGTAATAGACTTTCTTCCTGCACCGACGGATATTGAACCTGTAAAGGGGGTAGATCCGAATACCGGCGCGGATATTATCAGAAAGCATGATGATAGCGATTATTTTTCTGCCCTTGCATTTAAGATTATGAGCGACCCCTTTGTCGGTCAGCTAACGTATTTTCGCGTATATTCCGGAGTCCTTATGTCAGGGTCGTATGTCTACAACTCCACCAAGGGGAGCAAGGAAAGGATAGGGCGTCTTTTAAAGATGCATGCCAATAAGAGGGAAGAAGTAAAAGAGGCGTATGCCGGTGACATCGCTGCTGCAGTTGGTCTGAAAAACAGCAGTACAGGGGATACCCTCTGCGACGAGGAGCATCCCGTACTCCTTGAGGTGATGACATTTCCGGAACCGGTCATCTCAATGGCTATTGAGCCCAAGACAAAACAGGATCAGGAGCGACTTGGTATATCTCTTGGCAAACTTGCCCATGAGGACCCATCATTCAGGGTATCAACTGATGAGGAGACAAACCAGACTATTATTGCGGGGATGGGGGAACTCCACCTTGAGATTATAGTTGACAGACTTCTCCGTGAGTTTAAGGTAGAGGCGAATGTCGGCAAACCACAGGTTGCATATAAAGAGGCTGTAAAGGGTAAGGCTCAGGCAGAAGGTAAGTATATCAGACAGACAGGCGGCAGAGGTCAGTATGGTCATGTATTCCTTGAAGTGGAACCGCAAACCCCCGGTGAGGGATTTATCTTTGTGAATAAGATTGTTGGAGGGTCTGTACCGCGAGAGTATGTACCTGCCGTTGAAAAGGGGGTAAGGGAGGCAGCCGAAAATGGGGTCATTGCCGGTTATCCGATGGTCGATGTAAAGGTAGTGCTTACTGACGGTTCTTATCACGACGTTGATTCCTCCGAGATGGCCTTTAAGATTGCAGGTTCCATGGCATTCAAGGATGCGGCAAAGAGGGCCAATCCGGTGTTGCTTGAACCTATAATGTCCTTGGAAGTAATTGTGCCTGAGCAGTATATGGGTGATGTCATAGGTGATATAAATTCAAGAAGGGGAAAGATACAGGAAGTGAAGCAGAGGGGTAATGCCAGGGCTATCGAGGCAATGGTCCCTCTTTCTGAAATGTTTGGTTATTCAACTGATCTCAGATCACTTACACAAGGCAGGGCCATCTTTACTATGCAGTTCCTGCACTATGAGGCGGTTCCGAAGAATATTTCAGATGAGATAGTTGCGAAGGCTCAGGGAGGATAGCTTGTGGCACTGAGATGGCGCCACCAGTTCTTTAAGGTATAAGGTTTAAGGTATATAAGGAGGGGATATGG
>CAYZUL010000076.1:0-13784 GCA_964481895.1 uncultured Nitrospirota bacterium
GGATATGACCTATATGAGCTGGTCTCGGGATTATTCTGTTAATGTGAAAGAGATGGACGAACAACATAAAAAACTTTTTGGTATTATCAATACTTTGTATCAGGCAATGCTAGATGAAAAAGGGAGAGAAATACAAAAATCAGTAATTGCCGAGATGGTAGAATATGCGAATATACATTTTAAGGCGGAAGAAAAATATATGCTTCATTTCAACTTTGCCTGGTATGAGGAGCACAAGAAAGAACATGATAGATATACAAAGAAGGTTCTTGAATTTAAAGAAAGATTGGAAAATGTAGGTTTTGTACTTACACTGGAGATATTGAATTTCCTTAAAGATTGGTGGGAGGGTCACATACTAAAGATCGACAAGAACTACTCAAAATTATTTAATGAGCATGGTCTGCATTGATGGCTTCGTCATCATGACGATAGACCCTATCTAGCGCAGATAGACCTCCGTAGAATAGTAACGCATCATTCGGTGACTGTTAAAGTAGGATGCGTTCTTGCCAATCACATTCTTCATTAAGGCAATCCACCGGGCACGATCCTGATAGTAAAGGGGCAATACCACATGCTCCAGCTTCTCATACAGGTAACCTCCATCTGCACCATTAGATAATTCTGATGCGCTGCCTATTGACCATCCTGTTATGTCTTCTATGCAGCCTTCAATCCACCATCCATCCATGACGCTCAGACTGGGGACACCATTGAACGCAGCCTTCATGCCGCTGGTGCCGGAGGCCTCCATGGGTCGTATTGGCGTATTCAGCCAGACATCCACTCCGGAGACCAGGGCCTGGGCAATGTCTATATTGTAATTGGGTATGAAGGCCATAGTTATTACGCCCTTTAAATCCCGTATATAGTCATGCAATACCTTGATTAACTTCCTCCCCGGTTCGTCATGGGGGTGTGCCTTCCCTGCTATTATTAGTTGAAATGGCTGATGCCCGGCAATTGCCCTAAGCCTTCTTAGATCAGAGAATATAAGATCAGGGCGCTTGTAGGCTGTCATACGTCTGGCAAAGCCCAATAATGCAACAGCCAGATCAAGTTGTACGCCGGTGAGGTTTTTAACCATATCTATGAGCCTGGACTTGGCCTGGCTGTGGGCCATCCAGATATCTTTATCAGGGATCAGGTCAGTCCTTACAAGGATCTCAGGTTCGTGACGCCAATCCGGCATGTTTTTGTCAAAGAGTTCAGCAAAGGCCTGGTGGATCCAGGTGGATGGATGGACCCCGTTGGTTATCGCATTTACACAGTATTCCGGATAGAGCTTTCTTGATACCTCTGCGTGCCGTTTGGCAACACCATTGACATATTTGCTCAAATTTAGGGCGAGACGGGTCATATTTAGTTCATGCCTGCCTGCGAGGGACTTTAGGATTTCAATATCTACAAAATCGCCAAGAACCTTCTGCACTAAGTTATAAGGAAATTTATCATGACCTGCTTCAATCGGGGTATGCGTGGTGAAATTGCATAACCTCCTGACCCGCGGGATATCGTAATAAATTTGTCCTGATGTAAGATTAGTGGTCGGATAGGAATGCCGCCGCAGGAGTTCCAGACCCAAAAAAGCGGAGTGGCCTTCGTTCATGTGGTAATGGCGGATATTAAAACCAAGGGCATTAAGCATCCGTACCCCGCCTATCCCGAGTACGATTTCCTGCTTTAGACGGTAATTGAGATCTCCGCCATATAAATGTCCGGTAATCTCCCTGTCATCAATCTGATTTTCCTCAAGGTCGGTGTCCAGGAGAATAACGGGCAGTCTGCCGGTGCTATAGCCCTCCAGGACATAAAGCCAGCCTCTTATCCAGACAGGACGACCCTCGATGGTTACAGTAATCTTTGCATGAAGGGGGGTTGTCCATCGATTTGGATCCCAGAAATCAGGGTGCTCAATCTGCCATCCCTCTGCATCGATCTCCTGGCGGAAAAATCCGCCCCGGCTTACAAGGCTGACTGCCACAAGGGGGAGATTGAGATCTGCGCTTGACCGCATCGAATCTCCGGCAAGAATGCCCAATCCTCCGCTGTATGTGGGTATATCATTATGGATGGCTATCTCCATGGAGAAGTATGCGATGCGTTGCTCTTGCGTGAACTCATAAGACATCAAGTATCCCCTTTCTTAAACATAGATTCTCATAAGATATCATAATAAAATTAACTCCTTAACTGAATAATGTCCCGGTGAATAATCAGGCAAGGCATCTTGAGGGCTCAATAAATAATCGTGGAGTTTTGGTTGATGTAGCTATTTATCTATCACTCTCTTCGGGTTGTTGAATGGGAAGACTCAGGAGGAACGTAGTCCCTGCCCCTTCCTTGCTCTCGACCTTGATCTGGCCATGATGAAGATCCACGGCATCCTTGATAATTTGCGTCCCCAGGCCGGTCCCGCCAGGCTTCCGGCTTATTGCTCCCGCAGAGAAGAGGCTGTCGCGTACTTCCGGCGGCATTCCGCGGCCATTGTCTGTTACAGATATCTGTATCATCCCTGTGCTGGAAACCCCGTTCGTGCGAACGATTATGGAGCCGCCCATAGTGACCTCCTCAATAGCGTTATTGATAAGGTTATAAAAGGCGTTGAATAGGCGGCGTTTGTCTCCCTGAATGGGTGGAAGGTTATTGAGTCCTTCGGCAGCCAGAGAGATCTTTTTATCTGCGGCAAGCAGGCCTAAAGTCTTTATGGCGCCATCGACCACCTCTGCCACCTGACATGGTTCAAATTGGGGAGGGGCAATAATCCCTTTTACAACATCCGCAATCTCCTTCATCCTCTCCTGAAAACGCCTGGTTGAGTCTCTCAGCATCTCCAGGACATCATCACACATCGTCCGGCTTTGAGAGAAATTGGATGATCTGTTATCAGGTATTCTCTCAAATAATTCTTTAAGTTCCGTATCCAGGAGCTTTACGCCTGTCAATACCGGCATCAGGAGATTTTTTACATCATGACTGATGTTGCCCAATATCTTAGCCACTACTGCAAGTTTTGCCTCCTGTTGTCTTAGATATATATTTTCCTCTTCCATCTCCTTATATTCGATAGACCTCTTGAGTATCAAGAGCAGTTCTTCTGTAGAAAAAGGTTTTGTGAGATAGTCCCGCGCCCCCTCCTTCATTGCCTCGACGGCGGTTTGGATTGAGGCAAAGGCAGTCATGATTATCACTTGTGTAACAGGGGAGGAGCGCATCGATGCCTTTAATATCTCTATCCCATCTGCCCCTGGAAGTTTTAGGTCGGTGATTACAGCATCATAATTTTTGCTTTGAGCCAGATGGAGCCCTTCACTCCCTGTGTTTACATCGGTTACCTCGTATCCTTCGTGTCTTAATGATTCTGCGATAGACATCCTCATCAGGGGTTCATCTTCAACAATGAGGACATGGTGTTTCTTTTTCATAGCAATCTCAATCCATCCATCTTATATGTAGGTTATTTCTTTAAATTAGGAGATATAAGGGCGGGGATGTTCCCGCCCTCCGGAATCTCATTTGATCTACAAGCAGACATTTCTGTGACGTCAGGCCAGTGTTATTGGCTAACCCTTAAAGGGTACCCGCTCCTTCACCGCCTTATTCACCACTTCGACTAGTTTTTCTGGCGCAACCGGCTTGAGCAAATACTCTACTATCCCCTGCTTGAAAAGGGTGGTAGCCCCCTGAAGATTTGGTTTGCCTGTTATGACTACTACCGGAACCGATGGAAATTGTGACCGGAAATATGCGACAGCCTCCATCCCATTGATCTTTGGCATCTGGATATCGCAGATGACTACATCGAGCTTCAGCGGGTTATACCCGGATTTAATAGCCTCTATCCCTTTTTGACCATCTTCGGCCTCTACAACCTCATAGCCGGCCTTAGTTAGAGTTAAGCGTACAGCCTTTCGAACATCAGGTTCGTCATCGACCACCAAAACCCTGCCGGCATGCTTCTGTCCAGTACCTTCTAAATCCATGTTTGACCTCCTTCTTTTTGTGTTATATTCGGCTCCCCTTTCCCTCCATTATCCGCCTTCGGAATGAGGGATACATATCCCACTACCAACAGGACGCAAACGGGATGCCAGACTAACGAAATATTTGAACTCATTGAAAACCTAAGAAATATTAGTTATATACTGTAATTACCATGATTACTGTTTAGTAACAATCGTTACAAGAATAGGGAAAGGGAAGGATCTTGTCAAGTTTTTTAGTTGAATTTTTAGGTGAACGCTTCCTTGACATCATCAGGATCGGCTGATATATTTGCCAAAATTGAGATCGAACTGAGATATGGATATTATAATTGTTATACTCCTTGCGTGCCTTATCATATTGCTGCTATTTACCATCATCTCAAAAAAAAGGCCTGACCAATCCATCCTCCTGATGCACCAACAGATCGATTCACTTAGAGGACAGCTTAATGACAGCCTTTCGACCAGCACGTCAAACTTAAACCAGCAGCTTTCCAATATTACATCTCAGGTTAATACACAGCTCTCAAGTATGTCCCAGCAGATGCAGAATTCGACCGGCCAGATAGGGACAAGACTTGACAATGCAGCAAAGGTTGTAGGTGAAGTAAGACAGAACCTGGGTGAGTTGTCAGAGGCGACAAAGAGGGTGTTTGAGGTAGGAAAGGATATATCAAGCCTTCAGGAGATCCTGAGGTCCCCTAAGCTCCGCGGGGGTCTTGGCGAGTTATTCCTTGGCGATTTATTAGGACAGATACTTCCCCCCCCACACTTTTCCCTGCAATACCAGTTTAAGACAGGGGATCGCGTAGATGCCGTAATACATCTCGGCCAGGGCCTGGTGCCTGTGGATTCAAAGTTCCCGCTTGAAAATTTCAAGAGACTTATTGAAAGCAGTTCAGATGATGAAAAGCGAGCGGCCAGAAAAAAATTTAATTCTGACGTAAAAAAACATATAGACACAATAGCCAACAAATATATACTGCCTGATGAAGGGACATTTGACTTTGCGCTGATGTATATCCCCGCTGAAAATGTCTATTACGAGACCATAATAAAGGACGAGGCATTTGGTGATGATGATGCAATAGCCTTGTATGCCCTCAGGAAGAAGGTAGTACCCGTGTCTCCCAACTCCTTTTATGCATACCTTCAGGCCATACTTCTGGGATTAAAGGGTCTTCGTATTGAGAGGTCGGCTCAGATTATTATAAGCCAGATTGAAAGGCTAAAGGGTGATTTTGAGCGCTTCAGGAAGGAGTTTGAGGTGATAGGATCGCATCTTAATAATGCGGTTGGAAAATATCAGGAGGCAAACCGGAGGCTGGACCGATTTGGTGAAAGACTCTTGAGTCTTGATGAAGAGAGACCGGCGCTTACTGAACTTGCAGAACCCCCAAAACCTTAATTTATCAAAATGCCTTCAAAACGCCTTCTATTCCTTGACTTATAAGCCTTGGCGCATTTATGATTTAAATGATATGAGCAAGCAGATCGGAATAACATCTACCATCCCCATAGAGATCGTCTATGCTGCCGGGAGGATTCCAATAGACTTAAATAACAATTTCATGACCGACAAGGACCCTTACTCCCTCGTTGATTCAGCTGAGATGGATGGATTTCCAAGGAATTCCTGCGCATGGATAAAGGGCCTCTACTCAGTTGCCGTAAGATCCGGGATCAGCGAGATAATAGCTGTAACAGAGGGGGATTGCAGCCAGAACCACTCCCTGATGGAGGTCTTAAGATCTAAAGGGAAAAGGGTGATCCCGTTTGCTTATCCATCTTCCAGGGACCCAAACCTTCTTAAGCTTGAGATGGAGCGGCTTATGGACAGGCTCGGGGTGGGATGGGCAGATGTTTCCAGGGCAAAGGAGAGGATCGATCAGATCAGGAGAAAGATCAGATATATAGACGAGATAACATGGAGGTCTGATCTTGTATCAGGGGAGAATAACCATCTATTCTTGATTAATGCGACAGATATGCTCGGAGACCTGGACAGGTTTGAAAGGGAGATAGATGTGGTATTAAATACGATCAGCAACAAGCCACACCTGACAGATCAAGAGAGGCCCAGGATAGGATTCATAGGTATACCGCCAATTGTTTCCGATCTGCATAGATTTACAGAAGGACTGGGGGCAAGGGTGGTCTTCAATGAGATTCAGAGACAGTTTTCCATGCCCTATGAAACAGATGGACTTGTCGAACAGTACCTAATATATACATACCCCTATGACATTCTGGACAGGATAAATGATATAAAGATGGAGGTGTTACGGCGCAGGATCGACGGAATCATACACTATGTTCAGTCCTTTTGCCATCATCAGATTGAGGATATGCTATTCAGGAGAGATATAGATAAATCAATCCTTACCCTTGAGTTTGACAGGCCAGGTCCTTTAGATGAAAGGTCCAAGATCAGGATAGAGGGATTTATAGATATGCTTAAAGATAGGAAGGGGCTCAGGGGATAGTAATTATGTTTGTCGGTATAGACCTGGGAAGCAGATCTGTGAAGATCGTCTCCATGGCGGAGATGGAGATCACTAAAATGAAGACATTTGATACAGCTGTTTTCTACAGGGGATATATAAAGAGGGAGGGAGAAAGGATCATGGTCGATTACAAAAAGATCGGCCTCTCCGATATGGATCCATTAAGGATTGTGGCAACCGGTTATGGAAGGAACGCAGCCGGAATAAATGGGACCAATGTAATACCGGAAATAAAGGCCCATACAAAGGGTGCCGTATATCAGACCGGTTTCAGGGATTTTACGCTCCTCGATATTGGCGGTCAGGATGTTAAGGTGATACTGGTGAGGGATGGGAGGATTGAGGATTTTACAATGAATGACAAGTGTGCGGCAAGCTGCGGCAGATACCTTGAAAATATGGCAACTGTATTGGGAGTAGATATCGAGGAACTTGGAAGGCATCATACAGACCCTGTTGAGCTCGATTCCACGTGCGCGGTCTTTGGGGAGTCGGAACTGATCGGTAAGATGACAGGGGGGGCTTTAATTGAAAGGCTCTGTGCCGGTGTCAACATGACCATACTGAAGAGAATTATGCCTATGTTGAATAAGCATCGGAGCGAAAAGGTTGTTCTTGCAGGCGGCGGCGGCCGGATTTATGCGCTCCAGATTATGCTTGAGGAAAGACTCTGTACAAAAGTGGTTACATTAAAATACCCGCAGTACAATGGCGCTATAGGCTGTGGACTTTATGCAGCATCTTAGATATATTTTAATTATATTTATGTTTTTTGCAGGCTGCACCGGGCCTGGGGAAGTTGCCGTTCTTAAGATGCCAGGCTATTTTTCGGCAACACAGATGTTATCGCGGCCACTATTCTTTGCCTTGTACATTGCTTGATCTGCAAGGCGGATAAGATCCTTCTTTATCCTGGCATGGTCAGGATATCCGGCAATCCCGAAGCTTGCGGTAAGCTTCACGCCGAAATGCTCATCTCTTAAGAATTCATGCCCTCTTATCGCATTCCATAGCCTTTTCGTGATCCTGACAGTGGTTGTCACATCTGTCTCCGGAAGGACGACAACGAACTCATCCCCGCCATACCTGGCTATGATATCTATATCCCTGAGATTATCAATAAGGATCTGTGCAACCTCAATTAAGACCTTGCTTCCCATCAGATGCCCATGGGTGTCATTTACGCGTTTAAAATAGTCCATATCAAGGAAAACGAGCGAGACAAAGGAACCGTAGCGCTGGCATCTTTTGATCTCGATATCAAGGGTCTGATCCAGGTATCTGAAGTTGAAGAGTTTGGTCAGGTCATCTGTCACTGCGAGATCTGCCATCTGCTGGTAGAGGTATGACCTTTCAAGCGCTATAGCAGCCTGATCTACGAGTTTTGACAGGAGTCCAAGGTCGTAATCGTCAAACTTTCTTCCGTCGGATTTGTTTATCATTTCGATGATGCCTATAGTCTTGCTCTTATTGATTATCGGCACACAGAGGACAGATCGTGTTTTAAATTTTAATATCCTGTCTATGCTGCCATTGAACCTAGGGTCCGATTTTGCATCAGGGACTATAAGGGGCGTGGCATTTTTAGCCACCCATCCTGCGATCCCCTCTCCCATCTTGAGTCTGAGGTTTTTTATCTCCGCATTTTTTTTGCCTTTTACCAGCTCAAAGGATAGTTCCTGAGAGGCATCATCTATCAGGAGGAGCGACCATGCCTCGCACCTTGTGAGTTTTTGCGCCTTCTCCATTATGATTCTCAGTACCTTTTTGAACTCCAGTGTCGAGGTTAGGGCCTTTCCTGCATTTATGAAAAAGGAGAGCTCTTTTGTCCTCTGTCTTAGGACCCCGGTGAGTCTTGTATTTTCCTGCTTTAGCGCCTCTATCCTCTTTTCAAGCTTATCTTGCTTCATTGGCTTAATTTAACCGGTATATGTATAGTCGGGTGTAGTTATACCCCGCAACACCTTTTGTACTTCTTTCCGCTCCCACAGTTACAGGGGTCATTCCTTCCGGTTTTCTTCCCATCTCTATGTACGGTCTTCTGTGCCGATGCGTCACCCCTGTTCATCTGCCATTTCTGTTCTCTTCCATGGATTGATGCTGCCATTGTCTGAGGTTCACTAACCTTCTGTATCCTGAAGAGGTTGGTAATGGCATCGCTCTTTATCCTCTCTATCATGTCAGAGAAGAGTTCGAACCCTTCACGCTTGTACTCGATAAGTGGATCCTTCTGTCCGTAACCCCTTAATCCGATCCCCTCCTTAAGATAGTCCATGGATAGGAGGTGATCCTTCCAGTTGCTGTCAATTACCCTCAGCATCACCATCCGTTCGATCTGCCTCAGGACATCTTGTCCAAACTCTTCCTCTTTTTTAGAGTATGCCGCCTCTACCATCTTCCTTAGATATTCCTTAATAACATCAATCCCTTTATCCTTTAGTTCATCTACGCCATCTATTGTTACAGAGAGCTGTCCTGAAGCGGCATCCGCAAGCCCTTTTAGATCCCATTCATCCGGGTATGAATCTTCATTGCAGCAAGCCGAAACCATTTTATCTGTCAGTTCATCTGCTATATTAAAGATCTCATCCCGCAAGCCATCGCCGAGCAGGAGGTTCCGCCTCTGTTTGTAGATTACCACTCTCTGCTTATTCATTACGTCGTCATATTCAAGGAGTTGCTTTCTGATATCGAAGTTATGGGCCTCAACTTTCTTCTGTGCGTTTTCTATCGCCCTTGTAACCATCCTGTGTTCGATCGGTATGCCTTCTTCCATACCGAGACGCTCCATGAGGCCTGATATCCTGTCGGATCCGAAGATCCTCAGTAGATCATCTTCAAGGGAAAGGTAAAACCTGGAGGAACCGGGGTCCCCCTGTCTTCCCGACCGGCCCCTCAACTGATTATCTATGCGCCTGCTCTCATGCCTCTCGGTGCCTATTATATGGAGCCCACCGAGTGAGACTACCTTCTCTTTCTCGGCCTCACATTCCCATTTTATCTTCTCGTATTCCTTCTTTTGTTCATCGGGGGTCATCTCCTTTTCCTTTAAAATCCGCTTGAAGAGGAAATCAGGGTTGCCTCCCAGGAGGATATCTGTACCCCGGCCTGCCATATTTGTTGCAATAGTGACGGAGCCCATCCTGCCTGTCTGGGCGATTATCTCCGCCTCCTTCTCATGGTATTTTGCATTCAGCACAGTATGTTTTATCCCAGCCTTCTTTAGCATGGAACTTAATCTCTCGGATTTCTCAATAGAGATGGTCCCAAGCAGGACAGGCTGGCCCTTTTTATGGAGATCTGTTATCTCTTTTGTAACGGCATTAAACTTCTCCATTTCGGTCCTGTAGATCAGATCCGGATAGTAAACCCTTATCATCTTTCTGTTGGGAGGGATAACAACCACGTCAAGGTTGTAGATCTTATTGAACTCCGCCGCCTCTGTATCAGCTGTGCCGGTCATTCCTGCGAGTTTTTCATATAGTCTGAAATAGTTCTGGAAGGTTATGGTTGCCAGGGTCTGGTTCTCCTCCGCTATCCTGACACCCTCCTTTGCCTCGATTGCCTGGTGAAGTCCATCGCTCCATCTCCTTCCAGGCATTAGCCTTCCGGTGAACTCATCAACTATGATTACCTCTCCATCCTTTACGACATAGTCGACATCCCGCTTAAAAAGGGTGTAGGCCCTTAATGCCTGGACAACATGGTGCACAAGATCCATATTGGCCAGATCGTAAAGATTATCGACCCCGAGGAGATGCTCCACCTTTGCATTTCCCTCCTCTGTGAGCATAGCGGTTTTGGTCTTCTCCTCAATGGTATGGTCTATCCCTTCTTTTAGCTGCGGGATGATCTTGTTGATCTTGTAATATTTGTCTGTTGATTCCTCAGAAGGGCCTGATATGATCAGCGGGGTCCTGGCCTCATCTATAAGGATGCTGTCCACCTCGTCCACTATCGCATAATGGAGTTCCCGCTGGGCGCAGTGGGATATATCGGTCACCATATTATCCCTTAGATAATCGAAGCCGAATTCATTATTTGTTCCATATGTTATATCCGCATTGTATGCCTCTCGCTTCGCCACCGGACGCAGGTACTGAAGTCGCTGATCAGGCGCTATGCAGGAAGGATCGAAGATAAATGCCGCCTCATGCTGAATGATCCCCACTGAGAGGCCCAGGAAATGATAAATAGGGCCCATCCACTGCGCATCACGCTTTGCAAGATAATCGTTAACTGTAATCAGGTGTGCCCCTTTACCTGTCAGGGCATTAAGATATAAGGAGAGGGTTGCAACAAGTGTCTTTCCCTCTCCGGTCTTCATTTCAGCTATCTTTCCCTCATGGAGTACAATCCCCCCTATGATCTGGACATCAAAATGCCTCATCCCGGCCACCCTTTTTGATGCCTCTCTTACAACTGCAAATGCCTCCGGAAGGATCTGGTCAAGGGTCTCACCATCACCGAGCCTCTTTCTGAACTGATCGGTCCTGGATTTAAGTTCGTTGTCTGTTAGTGCGGACAAGGAAGATTCATGGCTATTTACTTGGCCCAGGATAGGGTATAGCCTTTTTAATTCTCTATCGTTATGACTTCCGAATATTTTACTTAATATTGATCCCATCATTGCGTGCTTGCTTGAATTTAGTTATCAATATAACATAACGATCTTGAAATTACCATAAGCGGTTTATTCCAGTTACTTAAAAATAGCGAGGCTTTTTAAGGGAGAAATAGTTGTGGTTAAGATAGATCCTCCGGAAGGTGAAAAAAAGATTTAGAAGAAGGTTGGAGTGGGTCGTATTAATTTAAGATATACCTAATGGGATTGACATGCCTTTGATTCTGAATGACCTCGTAGTGAAGGTGGGGACCTGTACTGAGCCCGGTATTTCCGACAAATCCTATAATAGACCCCCTTTGTACCCTCTGTCCGATTTTTACATTTGTCTTTGAAAGATGTCCATAGACGCTCTGAAGGCCATAACCATGATCGATTCTTATGGCCTTTCCAAGTCCGCCATCATTACCTTCGAACATCACCCTTCCTCCTGCAGGCGCTATAACCGGTGTATCAGGTCTTGCAGCAATATCTAATCCGGAATGCATAGAGAGTTTCTCTGTAAACGGTGAGATCCTCAAGCCAAACCCTGATGTGACATATCCTCCGTTAACAGGCCAGATAGAAGGTGTGGATGCCCATTTTGTCTGCTTCTCCTTTATTGCCTCCATCAGTTTACTCAGGCTCAATTCCTGCTGCGTGGCCTCTCCACTGAATTTATTAAGGTCCTCCTGCATGCCCTTTACCATCTCCTCATTAACCACAGTGATGTTATTCTCTTCCTGGGTAGTTGCCTCTGCAGGAGACGTCCTTTCCATCTCTATTCCTTCCACGGGTGTCTCTTCCGGGCCACCCATTCCGGCAGGTTTAGTCTGTTCGGCCGGCGGTGAGAGATTAGTTATGACTCTAAGCTTGGCATCCAGTTCTTTTATCCGTTCCATCTGTCCTTTGATGTCATCCATCGTCTTCATGAAAGATTGAATATATTGCCTCTGGGAGGTAGCCTCTTTCCTGAGGGCATTTAACTCCCAAACCCTGTCAGCCATGGATATGTAGTTAAACAAGAACGCAATTAAGAGGAGCGTAAAGATAGACGCAGCGCACAGAGCAATCTTTAATGTCTTCTTAGTTATGCAGAAACGAAGTATGGTAGATGTTGGATTTGGAAGAATCATTACAGTGTAGGTCTCTTTTTTCTTTCCCATATCTAAGACCTCCTTGTTGAGCGATTTAGACAATAAAATAAAAAGTTAAATAAGTTAAACTTTAGATTAATCAAGTATTCAAGAAAAAAGCGGTAAAAATTTACCACATTAATTTCTGTCTTGTCAAGAATTTGTAATCCTATGATCTCAGGCATACCATCCCTATTTAAATGACATTGGCTAATTGTATGATTAAGCAATTTGCTTACCAGGTATGGGTAAATATAATTAGAAATATAAATAACTCCTTATTTTTAAAAGATTATTTATTATAGCTCATCAGCAATAAGATTATGATTTAAATCTCTCATCGTCCAATCAGTCTGACAATTTTTGTCTTTGTTGTTACCTATACTACATATATTTATCGGTTTTTATTTCCTTTGGTTGAGGCCTGAAATAACTAAATTAACGGCGCAGCAGGTATGTTACTAACAGGTCAAATTGAATTTTGTTGCATGATGGGATAAAATTAGCCATTGAATATAAACCAAAATAGTGTGGCTCTGTTTTCCGGTCTGAGGCTATATCGATATGATCTTTGCTTTGATTAGAAAGGGCCATCTGAGGCCCAAGAAGTTTAGGTGTTTTATGTTTGCCCTCCTCACCTTGACCTTTCTCCTCTGTGCAGATATTGCACAATATGCCGTGGCATCCGACGAACCGCTTAGGATCGGGTTAACGGCAGTAATTGTTGAGGATTTCCTTCAGGTAAACAGGCATCTACTCCAGTATGTTGGAGAAAAGATTGGGATGCCTGTGGAGTTGGTTTTGAGAAAGAGCTATCAGGAGATGAACGATATGCTGGAGAAGGGGGAGGTGGATGCGGCCTTTGTATGCAGCGTTCCCTATATCCTGGGCCGTGATAAGTTCGGTTTGGAGCTTCTGGTTGTCCCCCAGATAAATGGGGAGCCTTTATACTATTCTTATGTAGTTGTTCCTAAAGATAGCGAGGCAAGAAGGTTTGAGGATCTAAGAGGAAAGATCTACGCCTTCTCAGATCCACTTTCCAATTCAGGTAAGCTGGTACCCACCTATTTCCTGGCAAAGATGGGTGAGACACCAGATTCCTTCTTTAAAGGATATATCTATACCCAAAGCCATTATAACTCTATCGAAGCGGTAGCTGTGGGGTTTGTAGATGGCGCCAGCGTTGACAGCTATGTATGGGACCTTGCCGACGCAACAGATCCCAAGTTTACTAAAAAGACAAAGATAATTGAAAAATTCATACCTTTTCCCTTTACCCCTTTTGTTATCCGGAAGGAGATTGACCCTGTTTTAAAGGAGAGGATAAGGGGGGCCTTTCTGGGTATGCATAGCGACGTAAAGGGGAAAGAGATCCTAAACAAGCTCCGGATAGACAAATTTGTTAAGGTGCCCGATTCGTTCTATAACCCGGTCCGTGAGATGCTGAACTTTGTGAAAGACTCAAAGATCCAGGAGGCAAAAAAACCTGCCAGACCAAAGGTAGGTGCGACAAAAAGCCCTAAGGAAAGATAGATACCCACGGGCAAGC
>CAYZUL010000077.1:0-13582 GCA_964481895.1 uncultured Nitrospirota bacterium
CCAAGCGGACATTTCACTTGCTACAAGAGGCGGACATTTCATATGCTACCGACATATGCTTGAAAAAACACTTGACTTTATATTATTCAGCGTATATAAGTATATAAGTATTTCAGTACTTGCTAATATACTTTAAGGTGTAACGTGAAAATTGAAGCGGAAGCATTTAAGGTTTTCTCAGTAGAAACCAGAATAAAAATTATTGAGCTGCTCAAGGCAGGGCCACTGTCCGTTAATACAATGGCCGATGCATTGGGGGTCACCCAATCTGCTGTTTCACAACATCTTCGCGTATTAAAACAGGCGGGTCTGGTTACAGATGAAAGAAAAGGATATCATATTTTCTATTCATTAAACAAAGCCAGCCTTGACAGATGCCAGCAGGAATTAGTAAAAATCTGTACTTGTGGCTGTGAACTCGGCAAGGGAAAAAAGATCTTCGAGCCAAAAGAAATTTTGCTTAAATCTAGAAATAGACTTGAAAATGAGTTAAAAGAGGTTGAAAGGAGGATTGCAGAACTCGAGAGCGAAAGAAACTGAATTTTTTTCTTAATTGTATAAGTATATGCTAATAAACTAAAAAGGAGGTGTCCTTAATGTGCCAGGGGAGTGAATTTATCAGGTTTAAGAATCCATGCATTTGTGAATCCAAAAGTAGCGATAGACTTCTCAGCAAAAAGGAACTGCTTGCGCAGCTAAAGGAGTATAAAAAAAACCTGGAATCCGAACTCATAATTGTTAACAAGAATTTGGAATCAACGGCTGCCGCCGCGGAAGGAGGTGACTGATCATGGAAGATACGACAAAGAAGAGCAAAACAGCAGGAAAAGTAGAACAAGAGACAAAGATATCAAGCTGTGGCTGTGGTTGCTGGTGCATTCCTTCGATGAAGGAGAAGGAGAAGGAGTAAGTGGCAAAAATTCGTGGGGGGATACAGTCTCCCCACGAATTTCAGGGGGCAGCATGAAACTGAAGCTCTACATGAATCTCCGGGATATTGCGGGAAAAGACGAACTGGAAATGGATTTGGAAAGGCCTGTTTCTCTGGCCGAGCTTTTGAGAGAGTTATCGACAATGTATGGTGAGAAAATGAGAAAATTTCTGCTTAAAGATACAAATGAAATTGCAGATTCCCTGATTATCACCATGAACGATGAAGTCGTAAGAAAGCATGAATCGGTTTTTATAACAAACAAAGATGAAGTGTCGATATTATTGCCGTTGGCAGGGGGCTAATTGCAGTCTCTCAGTATTAATGCAGAGGTTGAACATTGCACGGGATGTAACATGTGCGCATTGGCCTGCTCTCTGTCGCAGAAAGAGGTATTTAATCCACGGTACGCCAAAATATGGATCCACCAGGAATTAAGCGGCCTGGTGACGCAGATTGAATTTACCGATCAATGTGATAGTGAGCTTTCAGGCCAGTGCAACATCACGGATTCCGAACCGAATTGCGTTAAATACTGCATTTTTCACGGACTGAAACTCTTAAAGGGGAGGACACAAGATGAGTAATGTCTTATTGATTCGGCCCATTCCGGCGCTGGACGACACGCAAAATTATGCCACTGAATCGCCACCGATAGGGATAATCTCCCTCGGCGCCTATCTTCGCAAGAAAGATATAAATGTATTCGTCATTGACTATTGCACGGATCCACGCGTAGATGCTATCGATGTAATCGCCCAAGTCAAACCAGATGTCATCGGCATATCGGCGATGACCTGTGACTTCACTACCACGCTTAATATTGCCGACCAAGTCAAGCAACATTACGATATTCCCATAGTTGTAGGAGGTGCGCATCCAACCATATTCCAACAGGAGGTTCTGGAGAACGCGTCTATCGATTTCGCAATCGCCGGCGAAGGAGAATATGCGTTTCATGAGCTTATCAGAGCACTCAAGGAAGACAAGGCATTCGAGGAGATACCTTCGTTAGGCTATAAGCAGAACGGTACTGTATTTATAAATGACAGAAGATCGCCCATTAAGATGAACACCCTTCCCTTTCCCGATTACAGCTTGATTGATAACGAGAAATATATCGCTTTCGGAGAAAAATATCTTGGGTTCAGGCACATAGTAATGATCATCAGCAGAGGGTGCCCAGGCAGGTGTTCATTCTGCGCTCAAAATCACACAATGGGCAGGCAATTCAGGGCATTTCCTCCAGAACACCTGTTTCCCGAAATCAAACGGCTGATGGAGCAATATCATGTTGAAGGCATCTGGTTTAAGGACAGTACGTTGACAACCAGCAAGGGCTGGATCATGCAATTGTGCGATGAAATCATCAAAAACCGCATAGACATGAAGTGGTCATGTTTTTCACGGGTGGATCAGATCGACCGGGACATCGTCCGGAACATGAAAAAAGCCGGGCTAATGAAATTATGGATAGGGGTCGAGTCCGGCTCAGACAGGATACTGCAACTTCTGAAAAAAGATATTACGACGGATAATACGCGCGAGGCGTTTCGCATATGCAAAGAGGAGGGGGTAGATACGGCGGCCTTCTATATGTTCGGCCTTCCGACAGAAACCGTGGAAGAAATGGAGGCGACCTTTGAGTTGGCCTGTGAGTTGAATGTGCGTCCCATGCACATAGCGATTTACCATCCTCTGCCGGGGACGGAATTATACGATACGTATAAAGGCGAGGAGGTTGTACGAAACTCGACTTCACGGGAGATGGCCTTTGATATGGCCTGCATGTCTACGGGAAGTGTACATAAGGAACTTGTTCAGGAAATATACAACAGCGTGAGTAATTACTTCATCAAGAACGGGCCGAGACCGGACTTTAAAGCGTTTGCAAAAAAGGCTTCTTTGCAGGGGGCAATGGCCTGATGACCTACGGTTATGCAGGAAAAATACTGCGGGTCAATCTATCAACGTCCGTAGTTACAACAGAAGACATCCCTGAAGATTTCTGCGCTCAATATTTAGGCGGCAACGGATTTGGCGCTCGACTGCTCTATTCTGCTGTGCAACCGAAGGCCGATCCGCTGGGTGAAGACAACCCGCTTATATTTGCAACAGGCCCCCTGAACGGCGCAATGGTCCCGATGGCGTCTAAATTCTGCGTGGTCTCAAAATCACCGCTTACCGGAACGTTTATGGATGGGTTCTGCAGCGGAAGATTCGGTTCCGAGCTGAAGTATGCCGGTTATGATCTTCTTTTTGTCGATGGACGTGCGGATGTTCCAGTTTATCTTTTCATCGACGACGATACCGTACAGATAAGAGAATGCGCTCACCTGTGGGGAAAGGATGCCCTTGCAACGCAAGGGATGATCAAAACAGAGCTGCGTGATGACAGCATTCAGGTCGCTTGCATCGGACCTGCCGGCGAAAATCTGGTACGGTACGCCTGTATCATAGCGGAACAACGTGCTGTTGGAAGTGGCGGGTTAGGCGCGGTGATGGGGGCTAAAAAACTGAAGGCAATCGCTGTCCGCGGAAACAAGCCGATCATGGTACGAAGCCCGGCCCGGTTGGAGCAATTTACGCAGCGGATAATGAAAAAGGTCGCGGAGGATCCGGCTGCGCAGGTTCTCTCACGGTACGGTACCGCCGCTTTAACGTCTGTTTTACAGCACACGGGTGGACTTCCAACGAGGAATTGGCAGACAGGGGTCTTTCCGGGCAGCGCCAGCCTTTCAGCAGAAACACTGGTCGACGACTACGCCGAGAAGAATCTGTCATGCTTCGCTTGTTTGACACCGTGTGGACACTATTCGGTAGTCAAAAAAAGGCTGTATGCAGGGGCGATTACGAACGGTCCTGAATTTCAGACCATAGGGGTTTTTGGTCCTCTTGTCGGAAACAGCAGACTCGATGCCGTTATCGCAGCAGATCGAGTCTGTGATGAATACGGATTAGGACAGATCTCGGCAGGCGTTTGTATTGCATTCGCCATGGAATGTTATGAGCGTGGGCTGCTCACCAAAAAAGATACCGACGGACTGGATCTGAAATTCGGCGATCATGAAGTAATGATGAAACTGCTCAGGAAGATCACCTACCGGGAAGGCATCGGAGATATCCTTGCCGAGGGTGTCAAGAGGGCGTCTGCCCTTTTTGGAAGAGGGACCGAACAATATGCCATGCACGTAAAAGGAATGGAGATGTCGTGCTTTTGTCCGAGGGTTTTAAAAACCCAGGCCGTCGGTTTTGCCGTTTCTTCAAAGGGGCCGAGCCACAATGAAGTGCGCATTACCGCCGAATGTGGAAGGATTATTCCGGAAGAAAAGCTGAAAAACGGATTGGGTTATTTGGCAAAAGAGCTGACAGACTGGAGCGCCATAGCAAATTCTCTAATCTGGTGTCTGAGCGCCGAGCGTATCCTTGACATAACAATATCCAACGAAGTAACGGAAATGCTTGCGTTTACGACTGGAATCGATTTCGATAAAACGGCCTTAATCAAGATTGCCGAAAGGATTCATGCCCTGGAACGGGCATTCAACGCGCGAGAGGGGTTCAGCAAACAAGACGACGCGCTCCCGAAAAGATTTTCCAAGGAAGCCGTATCGGAGGGACCTTCCAAAGGGGTGAAAATCGACGAAGAAAATCTCAATGCAACTATCGAAGAGTATTATGCCGCCAGGGGGTGGGATATTGAAGGCAATCCTACTGCAGCGAAACTCCTGGAACTCGGATTAGAAGACGTAATCTAAACTGTCAATAACAATGCAGTTCACTGCTCGAAACTAAACGACAGGTCAATTTAAACAGGAGGCTGATGAAATGAGAGAATTACTATTAATCGTAACAACATGGGTGCACTTGATATCGGCAGTCGTATGGATAGGCGGGATATTTTTTATTTTATATGTAGCACTTCCGGCTGCGAAACAGGCCATCGAGCAACCGGGCAAAATCATGGGGCCTATAAGCAAACGGTATGTTCCGATGGCAAACACCAGCATTATTCTGATCATTGTAAGCGGAATCATCATGAGCTTTGCTTCGCATAATATTTCCGGTCTCATAGCGCTGTCCAGCCTGTGGACACAATCACTTTTTGTAAAGGTTTTGTTCGTATTCCTCATGGCATGCATACATTTCTATCGGGCCTTGATTTTGACCCCGGGTATCGCACGATTGACGTCCGAAGGAGGACATGCAGAGCGAATAGAAAAACTACAGCGTTTATCCTTAACGCTGGTGAAGGTCAACTTTATCCTCGGCACTGTCGCGCTTTTGTTGACCAGCGTGCTCTATGCGCACAGGGCTTGAACTTTGACCAAAAAGGGGGGATCATGCAAACAACGGTTTTCACACGAAAGAGACATGCCAATCTGCTGGTATTAGTCGCGGGACTGCTCCTTTTACTCAACGTCGTAGGACCATCTGGAGTGTCGTACTCAAAGCCTGTTGAAGAAATAACCATCGGGTACAGCGCATTACGCATAAGCCTTCCGATCTTTGTCGCACAGGAAAATGAATATTTTGTCAATGAAGGCTTAAAGGCCACCTTAGTGCCGTTCGATACGGCCCAACCGTTGATGAATTCACTCGTTGCGGGAAGCATCCAAATGGCGGGTTATACCGCGCTTCCGATAACCTATAGCGCAATGCTCAGGAGCAAAACGGACCTGTATTTTGCTACCGCAATACTCGAGGACCAGAAACACAGGATTAGCTATTTGATCGTTCACCGGGATGTTACGCGAACCTTTACGATTGCGGATTTAAGAGGCAAAAAGATCGGCATCCTGCCGACCGTGGCTTATCGCGTATGGCTAGAAGAAATATTAAAACAGCGAGGCGTAAAATCATCGGAGGTCGAGATTGTACAGATCGCCCCTGCCCTCACGCCTTCGGCACTGGAGTCCGGACAGATAAACGCCCTCTTCACCACTGACCCGGCTGCCACCACGGTTTTACAGCGTGGAATCGGGAGATTGCTCAGCGCGGAAGTTGAGGTGCCAAAAATATTAGGAGAGAAATTCATTTTCGGCAGTTTTAACATGAGAAAGGACTATGTAGACCGTAATCCCGAAACAGCCGTAAAAGTGGCCCGGGCGCTGGATAAAGCAGTGATCTTTGTGAACAAAAACCCGGGCGAGGCAAAACGGATTATGAAGAAATACCTGCATGAATCGCAACGCCCTTTCGTGGAATTTTATCCGGACGCCCTTTACCAAACCATATCGGAAACAGAACCCGCAAAGTTCCAGGCACTTGCCGACAAATATCTGGAGATGGGAATAATCCGGGAAAAGATAGATGTTCATCATCTGGTACTTACAGAACATTTTTTACAAAGAGGCCGAGATGATTGAAATAAATGACCTCAAAAAATCTCTTTGGTGCAACGGCTCTTGGAGAATGTTATTTCACGGCTTTAACTTGGAAATCGGCAAAGGTGAAAAGGTCGGTTTGTTTTCACCCAACGGAACCGGCAAGACCTCGCTCATGAACATTTTGGCAGGCATTGATAAGGACTTTACAGGCACCGTAGCCGTCAAGGGTAAGCGAATCGGGTATGTGTATCAGGATCCTTCGGCAACACTGGCCCCCTGGTTTACCTGCGAAGAGAACATTTTGCTCGTGAGAAAATATCATCACCTCGATGTCGAAAAAGGGGGGGTATTGCTGAAGCAGTTTGTCAAGGCCTTGGATTTTAATTTTTCGTTGGACACCTATCCTTTCATGCTCAGCAGCGGACAGCGTCAAATCGTCACCCTTTTGCGAGGATTAATTCTCGAGCCCGACGTTCTGTTGATGGATGAGCCGTTCTCCGCGCTTGATATCGAAAAGCGTACAGCCGTGGTGGAATTTTTAAAGACTCACTTTACCGAGAACCTGACCGTTGTTATGAGTTCACACAGAGGGGATGAGGTCAGGACGTTGCTCGGAAGGGCGGTGGTTTTGGAATATCAGTCTGCAACGCGGATTAGAGCGGATATTTGCCTGTCAACAGCGTGTTCAATGCAAAATTTCGAGCATGCTGTTTCCGGGATCGGATTCAGAAAGTATGCGCATGACGTATAAAAACCGGATCATAGGAGTATCGGGAGCGTTGATCATATGGCAGTTCATCGCATGGCTAAGCATATTCAACCCGATCTATTTTGCCTCGCCCACTGAGGTCTCGACAGAAGCAGTCAAAATGCTTCAGCAAGGCGTCATTTTTTTTGAATTCGCAGCCACGATATATAGAATAGCGATCAGTATTATCCTTTCTTCTCTTATTGGCATCCCCATCGGGATTTCCCTCGGCTATTTTGCGCATCTATACGAATATGTCGGCGAAATCGTGGATTTTCTCCGCTCAATACCTCCTATTGTCATGTATCCGCTTCTCCTTATCGTCCTGGGTCCCGGTAACAGCTCAAGAATAGGCACGGCATTGTTTGGCTCTGTCGTTGTTTTAGTCCTTATTATTTCTAAAGGACTATTTCAGCAATCACCGTTACGGAAACAGTATTTTTCATCGATGGGTGCCGGGAAGCTTCAACTCTTCAGACACATTATCTGGTACGAAGCGCTGCCCCATGTTATCGTTGCATTAAGGACATCGACCTCGATAACCATTATTATTATCGTGGTTACAGAAATGCTAGTGGGCACGCAATATGGTCTGGGAACAAGGGTTCAGAATGTCCAGATAACTGGCAATATTCCCGATTTATTTGCAACCATTATGATTATTGGTTTCATTGGTGTTGTATTTAATAAAACCTTCATCTGGCTTGATAAACGGCTTGTCTTTTGGAAATCCTCTTAAGTGATTCCGAAGTACTTGTCTCTTCTTTCATGTAACCCTGCTGAGAATCCTTATTATGACCTTTAGGCGTAACCCCGGTCTCGAAGTCTATGCCCTTCATGGTGCACCCGGAGTGTATTCTGCGCGCTATGTAGGCGGAAACGGCGACGGGAATGACGTCAGAAATTATGAAAAACTCCTTTCAAAACTCAAGACTTATACACCCTCTGGACTTTTTCTTCGATTTGATATCTAATTACCAAAAAATCCTGGTCTAACAAGGAGCCAAACTACTATGTTCAGACAGACAGCCTTTACCTTTCTATTAGCAGGCATAATAGCCTTATCGATGTTTCAGACGATCCAGGCTGGGGAGGGTAAGGTCCCAAAGGGAGAGAAGATCTCACATATCCATGGCCTTGCCGTAGATCCAATGGACCACACGATGCTGCTTATCGCCACACACCATGGCCTCCTCCGGTGCCGCCAGGGAGAGGAATGTTCACTCCTCGGCAATGATAGATCCGATTATATGGGCTTTAGCATTTCGGCTGATGGAAAGACCTTCTATGCGAGCGGTCACGATGCATCTACCCACCAGAATATGGGACTTAAAAGATCAACTGACAGGGGACAAAAGTGGGAGGCGATGGCCTTTGGCGGGAGGGTAGATTTCCATACCATGACGGTAAACCCTTTGAATCCGAATATCATCTATGGATGGTATGGGAAACTTTATAGAAGTCTGGATGGAGGAAAGATATGGGACAATCCGGAGGGTAAGGGCCTCCCCCCGCCTTCAGAGCAGGGACCATATTCTCCGATTATAAATATCCTTACCGATCCAAAAGAACCCAATAAGGTTTTTTCTGCAACGGAACAGGGACTCTATGCCAGCAATGATGGCGGCAAATCATGGTCGCCCGTAAAGACACTCCCTCCGGTCCCTGTTGTCTCTATAGCAATAGATATGTCTCAAAGAAATATCGCCTACGTCTTTGTCTTTAGAAAGGGTTTAATGAAGAGCCTCGATGGCATGAAGGACTGGAAGGTGGTTGGCAAAGGGATACCGGAAAGGGAGATAATAGGGATTATGGCCATAGATCCAAGAAACAGGGATACCCTTTATGCCGTAAGCTTCGAATCAAATGTATATAGGTCTGATGACGGAGGAGAAACTTTTAAGCTTATTATGGAAACAGTTAAATAATTTGTGAAGGCGAATACTTCATCCCCGTCCTCGCTAGTCCCACCTTCCAGAAGAGATCCGTGACAGTCGGATCAGACCCTAATCATATGCATAGGAAAAGATTCCTTTAAATACAAGGTCGTCACTCTGCTTTGTCAGTCCAAAGCCGACCCCAAACTCAACATCAAAATTCCTGGGTAACCCAACCTTGATTGCCGGGAAGATAAAATGTTCCTGTTGATCAGGACTCTTAAGACCTCCTATCTCTCCCATCTTTCCAAAGAACTCAAGACCCGGTCTTATTGCGCCAAGACCTTTTATGTATATTCCTGCTCCATACTCAAACTCCAGTCCCTCCTCAACCTCTGCGCCGCCTAAATGTTTGTCAAATATGGGATTTAATTTTATCTGGATGGGTCCTATATTTTTTTCTAAAATTACCCTGATCTCAAGCTTTTCGAACTCACTGAAACGATGATAGGGGATATAATACTCAAAATAGATAGTGGGGTCAAAAAATCTTTTGCCCGGCTCAAAGAGCCTGTATCTTAAGAAGACTGCCCGGCTCTGGACATACTCCAAATCCTCACCGCTCGGCTTCTCAAAATCAGCATAATAGGCAATGGTCCAGCGGTCAGTAACCCCATACTCTGCCTCTATTGTATGCCGCCATAGGCCGTCCTTATCAACTTTCTTGTCAAAGAATTGATAGTTCCCATTCCCTCTGGCAAAATAATCCACCCAGTAAGATAACTCTACCTCACCCTGGCTAGGGGTGCTGTAACCGTATACCTTAAAGTCCCTTGCCTGGGCCTGATCAATCATGGCTAAACTTATGACAGTGGATGACAGCAAGAATAAAAATATCGCAACCATGTACCTTCGCATCTTATCCCTCCCTCTTCCTAATGGTTTTAGATCCTGGTAATATCCGATACCCTATCAATTCATTGTCTTAAAGGATCATCATGTCGTTGCAAATTAATTATAGCCGTCCGAGGTAATTTTGCAAAGAAAATATTAAAAGAAAAGAGGCCGGCATATGCCGGCCTCTGATTGAGACAATATTACCCTGGTGTTTCTGGTTGATTACTTCTCTATTCTATCAAGATCAAGTGCAAGTACTTTCTGGTTTGAATCAGCAGATCCAACACAGCCGGGCTTCATCTGGATATCTATGGACTTCCAACTCCAGTCAGCAAGGTCTGTCATCGGCAGGGCATCATATGCAGACTGAATGGGCGTAGTAAAGCTGAAATTCCCGCTTCCGCTGCTGTCTGTCTTGAAGGTGTATCCCTTGTCACCGAGCCCGAATACCTTCATGTTCTCCGGATCAACCAGATAGGCCATGAATTCACAGTTGCTCGGAAGGCCCTTTGCGTCTATCCTGATATCCTGTCTGCCATGCTCATTCTCTGCGATAGTGGCCCAGCCTTCTGCTGAAGTATTTGGTGTCCAGGCAAATTCTTCCTGGCCCATATAGTCTGAGTTCGGTATTTCTGATGCAACCCCGCCGTAAACGATTCCATAGGAATCTAAGGGTGCTTCTACTGGGCCCTTTGCGGCATATGCTGAGATTGCTATTCCAAGTAAGAATAATGTTACGATAAAGATCCCGAGCGTTCTCCCCGTCTTCATCTTACTACCTCCTGTTTATATCTTTTTTACGATATTCTTTTTATGGGCCTTGCGGCCTATATATGTTAACTTGCAAAACAGGTGCCAGATCAGATAATTAAAAATGACACAGGCGCTATTATATTGCAACGAGCTGTATATATTGATAATTATTATCAGTAAACTAATGCTTCGTGCTGATTTAACTTGACTGGGAGGACAGAAAGACAGCTACCCACGAGTTACACTGTTACCTTCCCTGTTGCCTTCAGGTAACATTCATACCAATTTGCCTTCATTCGGCTACCTGCGGTAGATAATATAATAAACAAGCGCAACCAGGCCGCTACCGCCAATAATATTCCCTATGGTAACGGGGACAAGGTTATGGAAAAACCCAGGCCAATTCAGGTTGGCAGTATTTATTACACCGGCCGGGACCTGGTGATCCAGAAGTAAGATTCCCAGGGGAATAAAATACATATTTGCAATACTATGTTCAAAGCCAGCCGCAACAAAGGCAGATATCGGAAAGAGTACTGCCAGGATCTTGTCGGTCACAGTCCTCCCGGCCATCACCATCCATACTGCCAGGCAGACCAGGATATTGCACATAATCCCTTTGAACAGGGCCTCCCAAAAGGATAAAGAAACCTTAGCTGATGCAATCTTCAATACCTGGATACCTACGCCTCCGCCATTCATCCCCCCATAATTGGAGAACAGCACTAAAAAAGCAAGCCCTATGGCCCCTGCAGAGTTTGCAGCAAAGACAATAAGCCAATTCCTTAAGAGCTCAGAGGTAGTGATCTTCTTGCTTGTCCAGGCCATGACCAGGAGGTTGTTGCCTGTAAATAGCTCCGCGCCTGCCACCACAACAAGTATCAGACCAAGGGAGAATGTCACACCTCCCAGCACTCTGGCCGCAGCAAAACTTAGGTTTGCATCACTTGTAACCAGGGTGAAATAGAGTGCGCCCAGACCGATAAAACCTCCGGCCAATATCCCGAGTACCGCCATGGATAAAAAAGTCATGCGGGCTTTTGTGACGCCAATATTTTCAACCCGCTCGGCAATCTCCTTCGGTGAAAATGCGTCAAATCCAAATATCTCCGCCATTTCATACCTCCTGTTCTTTTTTATCAGCTTTTCGTAACAAGGGTATTAAACGTGGCTAATTAGCCGCGTTTAAATTGTTTGCTTAATGAAAGACCTTGAGACTGATATGATGAACCGATGTCTACCCCATAAACCTTGCCGGGCTTGGCAATTAGCCTCTCATAAATTAGGCGGCCAACAACCTGTCCATCCTCAAGGACAAAAGGAACCTCGTGGGATCTAACCTCGAGAACGGCATGCGTCCCCTTAATATTGTTATTACCATAACCAAAACCTGGGTCGAAGAATCCAGCGTAATGTATGCGGAACTCCCCAACTGAAGGGTCATACGCAACCATCTCAGCCGCAAATTGAGGGGGAATTCGGATCTTCTCTTTAGAAACCAGGATGTGGAAGTCATCGGGATCAAGGATGATATGTTTTTTCTTAGGTTTGATAATCGGCTCCCAGAACTCGAGAGGATCATAGCAATCGATCTTATCCAGATCAATTAGCGGTGCATGACGCTTGGCCTTGTATCCAATAATTTCCGACTCATTGTTTGTCTGCAAATCAATGGATATCCAAAGACCATTAGAAATTAGCGCCTCATCAGGTGTGTCATTGTGGGTGTACACAAGTGTCTCATCAACATCCAGCCTGCTCAGTTTACTGTCTGAAGGAGGTGGTTCTCCCCGTACAAAGCGCAATTGATTAAGCTTGGTCCCCTCGTGAACAAGCACGCTAAAGGTGCGTGGGACAATCTCTATATATAATTTGCCTTTATAGCCTGCTTTTACGCGATCAAATTCTGTTCCATAATCGGTAATCAGCCGGGTAAAGACATCCAGCCGGCCTGTTGTGCTCTTGGGGTTTGCCTTTCCAGAGATCTTTGATGGAAGGGCAATCTCCTCTATTAAAGGAACAATATAAACACATCCTTTCTCAAGGACAGAAGGCGTTGAAAGATCAATTTCATGCATCCTGAGCTCGTCAACTCTTTTGAGGACTGTTGTGTTATCGCCCGATAGAAAACTTGCACGAACCCTGTAAGCAACGGGCCCCAGCCTAAGATCAATGCTCGCCGGTTGAATCTGATCATTAGAAATTGGACTTTGGCCAAAAATGTATCTTGTTTTTATCAGCTCTTCAATTTCCTGGGAAGGCAAAATCCCTGTAGAATGAAAGGAATGAAGATCTTTTTCAAGATCAGGAAACAGACCGGCAATATTACTTTCCATATAGTTAGTAGCCCTATTTATTAGTTTTCTTGCATTGGAATATTAATGAAAAGATCAGCCTTTGGCAAGAAGATTTGATTCAACCGACCTCGACTATCATCTCCACCTCCACTGGCGAATCAAGGGGAAGCTCCGATACACCTATTGAAACCCTGGTATGCCTCCCCGCCTCACCAAATATCTGGACCAGTATATCAGATGCGCCATTTATTACCCCCGGCTGCCTGTTAAAACCTGGTGCAGAGGCCACGTAGCCCGTCAATCTTACTATCCTCTTCACATGATCAAGAGAGCCCAACTCCTCATTTATAATGGCCAGCGCATTTAAGGTCGCAAGCCTGGCCGCCTCATAACCCACCTCTTCTTTAACGCGAGCCCCGACCTTTCCAATGTATGCCAGCTCATTATTTTTAAACGGCAGCATACCACTTAAAAATAGTAGATTGCCTGTCTTTACTGCGGGTATATATGTGGCCATAGGCCTGGGCATCTTCGGAAGCACAATATTCAGCTCTTTTAGTTTCTCGTTAATCCCCATAAATATCCTCCTAAATACAAATGCCTTAAATGTTGTTGCGCCCATGAAGGGACGCAATATACCGACATTTTATTCGCATGGATATTAAAAATCAAATATTCAGTTTGGGCAGGAATTATGTTAGTAGCAAGTCAAGATGTCCGGTTTTTATAGCAAATGATCTGTCCGGTTT
>CAYZUL010000078.1:0-13374 GCA_964481895.1 uncultured Nitrospirota bacterium
ATGACTTAAGCCCTTATTGCCAAGTAGTTTACTTATGGACTTCTTCGCCTTCCTTTTGGCCGTGCAGTTTGGGAGGTCAGTGGAGCTCCTCCGAAACCCCTACCCCTCTTTCAACGCCGCAACCAGATCCAGCACCATCTTCTTCCCATCCCCAAAGAGCATAAGGGTATTGTCGGCTGCAAAGAGGGAATTTGGGATCCCGGCGAACCCTGGGCTTAAGCTCCGTTTGATTACTACCACAGTCCTGGCCTTGTCTACATCCAGAATCGGCATGCCGGCAATAGGACTTGCAGAATCTTCTCTGGCAATTGGATTTACCACATCATTGGCGCCGATCACTATAGCCACATCGGTCTGCTCAAAGGTGGGATTTACCTCGTCCATCTCCTTTAATCTTTCATAGGGGATATTTGCCTCTGCCAGTAGGACATTCATATGCCCCGGCATCCTCCCTGCTACAGGATGGATCGCAAATTCAACCGTGACCCCCTTTGATTCAAGCAGAAGAAAGAGGTCGCGAATCGCAAACTGGGCCTGAGAGACCGCCATGCCATATCCGGGGACGATCACCACGCGGCGCACGGCCTCAAGGAGCATAGCCACCTCCTCCGGAGAGCTTGTCTTTACCCTACCGGTATAGATATCTTCGGAAGATGTCCTGGTACTTACTGCTCCGACCCCTCCAAAGAGGACATTAGTCAGAGAACGGTTCATAGACTTGCACATCAGGTTGCTTAAGATGACACCGGACGCCCCGACCAGCGAACCGGAGATGATAAGGACATTGTTGTTCAGGACAAAGCCCGTTGCAGCTGCTGCGATGCCGGAATAGGAGTTAAGCAGGCAGATCACAACAGGCATGTCCGCCCCTCCGATCGGGAGGACAAGGGTTATGCCCAATATCGAGGAGAGGGCGACAACTCCCCAGTAGATCCATGCAAGGGAAGGGTCCTTAACAAGCCATACTCCAAGGAGGAGAGAGAAAAAAAGGAGGAGTGCGTTTACCAGATGTTGTCCTTTAAAGAGTACAGGCTCTTCGGTAATAAGGCCCTGGAGCTTTCCGAAGGCCACAAGGCTTCCCCAGAATGTAACTGCGCCAATAACGCCTGAAGCTACGGCAGCAACCGTAAATTGTATATCAATTTCGGTAGTAAGTAAGATGGCCTCTACTAAGGCTGCGCCTGCCACAAGGGTGGAAGCGCCTCCTCCAAATCCATTTAGCAGGGCCACCACCTGAGGCATCCCGGTCATTGGGGTCTTGATAGCAAGAAACACACCTATAGCAGAGCCGGCTACTATACCGATAACTATTATCTCATAGCTCAATATATGCCTATCCAGGAGCGTAACCAGGACTGCGATCAACATCCCGATTGTACCCAGGAGATTTCCTCTTACTGAGGTCTTCGGATGGGCCAGTCCTTTGAGACCGAAGATAAACAGGACCGATGCAATCAGATAGGCTATATTAACGAGGGCCGATTCCATCTATCTATCCTTTCCTCTTGAACATGCCGAGCATCCGGTGGGTAACCAGAAAACCTCCTACCACATTGATCGTTGCGAAGGTCACTGCGACAAGGCCCAGTATTGTGGTGAACAGGGTATATTTAGAGCCGGCAGAGATGAGGGCGCCGATCAGGGTAATCCCGGAGATGGCATTGGAGCCCGACATAAGCGGTGTATGGAGAAGGGGCGGTACCTTGGCAATAACCTCAAATCCCACAAATAGGGCCAATACAAAGATCGTCAGGATTGTTATCAATTCCTCCACTTGTCATCCCTCCTTTTTTAGGTTTTCAAACTATCCCTAAGCAGATTAAGTATCTTTGGATTTACAACCTCGCCATCATACGTCACAAGGGTCTCGCGTATGATCTCATCTTTCAACTCAAGCTCAAACTTACCCTCTTTTATCAGGTGCATGAGAAAATTGGAGATATTCTTAGAATACATCTGGCTGGCATGATAGGGGACCGTAGAGGCCAGGTGAATAGGCCCCATAATCTTTACCCCGTGGGAGATCACCGCCTCTTTTGGCCTTGTAAGCTCGCAGTTCCCACCATATCGTGCGGCAAGGTCAATGATAACTGACCCGGGGGTCATCGGCCCTACCATCTCAGATGTAATAAGGACCGGCGCCCTCCTTCCCGGGACAGCCGCCGTTGTAATAACAATATCAGATTCTGCTACAGCCAGGGCCAGGAGTTCCCGCTGTCTTTTATAGAATTCCTCTCCCATCTCCGTGGCATATCCCTCTGAGGTTTCAGCCCCTTTTGTTTCTAGTGGGAGTTCAAAAAATCTGGCGCCCAGGCTTTCCACCTGCTCCTTTACAGCAGGCCTCATGTCATACGCCGATACTACTGCGCCTAAACGTCTGGCAGTAGCTATGGCCTGTAGTCCTGCGACCCCGGCCCCAATAACAAATACCCGGGCAGGGAGCATCGTCCCTGCTGCTGTTGTCATCATAGGCAAGATCTTTGGAAGGGATTCTGCGGCGAGGAGTACGGCCTTGTAACCGTCAATTGTTGCCATTGATGAGAGTGTATCCATACCCTGTGCGCGGCTTATACGCGGAAGAAGCTCCAGCGCAAAGGTTGTGATCCCCCGCTTAGCAATCTCCTGCATTATTTTAGGGTCACTTAAAGGGTCCATAAGGCCGATTATGATCTGACCTTGACGAAATCGATCTATTTCGCTAGATGAATTCGGGTTAGCGCCTCCTCCCAGCACCTGGAGGAGGATATCTGCTGAGGAGAAAATCTGATTGCGGCTATCTGCAATGCGGCTGCCTTTATCCTTATAGCTGTTATCCTTAAACCCAGCGTCAAGGCCGGCATCTTTTTCTATATAGACCTCAAGACCTGCCTTCTGAAAACGCGGGATTGCATCCGGCACCAGGGCCACACGCCTCTCACCAGGATAGGTCTCTTTTAATACCCCTATTATCATAATGGTAAACAATTTAGCATAAGGCCCCAATTCATTCAAGTTACTATTGGATACCTGGGAAGTATCTACAGCATCTTTTTAACCCAGACATAGCCTTAAAGAGAGGGTTAGATTTTTCTAGCTTTATTTTGAAAAGTCATATGGTAAAATATATGCATGCCCGTGGGTGATGAAAGAGAGAAGCTGCCTCTCGATGCCCGGATACTTGGCGATGCCATAATAGAGCTAAGTATCTCCCGCCGTAATGTATCGGTCTATCCCAAAGGACACCCATCGATAGAAGGCTCATTAAACCGGGCATTTGAACTTCTACAAAAGCTCTTTGAGCTAAGGCCGGAGATCACTATAGCTATTGCAAAGGATACTATTATCGTAGATGACTACTTCCTTGACAGGAAGAATCCGGTCTATAAGGAATTCGCGGTTCATTTGAGCGGCATGAATATAGCCTCTCTGACCTTTATAAGCGGCCTGACAAAAGATGAGCTCTATCAATTTGACCAGATCCTGTCAGAAGGCACAAATGAAGCGGGCGCAAAGGTCATCCAGGAGACATTAAAAAACTGGAATATAATCCACATTATAATCAGGTTCATCGACTATAGTGCATTCTCTTTTAGTGAGGGAAAGACAGAGAAGGAGGCGTCTTCCCAACGTATCTGGGAGAGGTATATCTATGGTCTCCTTGAGGGGACGCTGCGTACAGAGGATATATCCGAAACAATACAAGATATCCCGCCTGAGATCCTGGCAAAGTTTTTAAACAAGTCTGTCACTAATGATATTAAAGAGGAGACCTATGACAGGGTAATGACTACCTATATCAGGAGGTCAAAAGAGAAGTCCTTCTCAGGTAAGGAGTTAACGAGGATTCTCGATTTCATCAATGGCCTCCGGCCTGAACTAAAAAGGCAGTTCCTCTCCTCTGCCTTAAAAGGTGTCCCGAAAGACAGAGACGTTGTTGAGAATGCCCTGAAGGATATATCAGCAGATAAGGTCATAGAGTTTCTTGCTATTATCAATAAACAAAAGATCGCAGTTCCGGAGGCCCTCAAAAACCTCCTTGATAAATTCTCAGGGCTCCAGACCGGCAGCACTGAAGATCTTATATTCGGAAAGGGTCTTATAGCAGACGATATATTTCTCTCCCCTGATGTTACGAACCTCTTAAATGAAGGTAAATTTGAGACCTTTGTTACTGATACATATCAGAAGGAGATCGAGAGGCTCTTAAATTTTGATGCCAAAGAGATCGTTACAGAAAAACTGGATGAACTCCATCGGGAATGCAGTGATGAATATCTGGAAAAAGACTTTAACCTCATAATCCTGGAGCTCTTCTTGTCAAATACCATATCAGAAGAGGAGTCCGCATTCTTTATCGATACCTTAAAGGGACAGGCCATGCAATTTATAGAAACCGGTCAATATGGACAAGTCTTGAAGATATTCATGACCCTGGAATCGGATTCCCTAAATAAAAGATTTCCCCGGGTGACACAGGAGATCATCCAATATTTCAATTCCCCGGAATTTATCTCGCAGTTTATAGATTCCCTCAGGATCATAGGCAGACAGATGAGGAATGAGGCCCTGCTTCTATGCGATTGCTACAGTGAAAAGATAATCCCTCCGTTGATGGATGCCCTTTCCGGTGAGGATTCACAAGTAGCAAGGAGGTTCCTGATCAGCCTGATAACATACTTTGGAGATATGTCGGTCCCTGAAGCAATAAAGCGGCTTGAGGACCCCAGATGGTTCGTAAAAAGGAACATGCTATTTATCCTGAAGGAGTGCGGAGGGGAAGAGGTGATCCCGCACGTCAGGCCCTACTGTAACCATGAAAACATGAAGATCAGTTTTGAGGCAATCAGATTGCTGCTGAAGGTTGGGGACAGCCATGGGATAGATGCCCTCCGACAACATTTGGAATCAGAATCCGGTGAGGCAGTTGCGCAGGCTATCGCCATTACAGGTTCCTTCAGGGTTAAAGAGGCACTTCCCCATCTGCTTCAGATGCTAAAGAAAAAGAGTATAAGCGGCGCCGACCTCCATGAAAAGATTCCGATCATAAGGGCCCTTGGCCAGATAGGAGACCCCGGCGCCCTGAGTGTATTAAGAGATGTCCTTTCATCTAAGAGCTTTTTATTTAAAGGCGCTGTAGAGAAGTTAAAAGAGGAGGTATACATGGCGCTAAAAAACTATCCCTACGAAGATATAAAGGATCTAATAGAGGCCGGCTTAAAATCCAGAAATGAACAGATTAGGGGAGAGTCGCGTAAAATCAGGAGGCAGCATGGCGGCTGATACGGCAGGAATCAGAAAATTTATCTCTCTTTTCATGTCTACTATGTCCACCTGCTCGCTCTATACGAGGGAGCATCCATCGGTGGATGAACTGGTACAGAAGGTCCATGCAGTCTTAAATGAGGTGTTAACAGAGGCAGAAAGGCTGGAAATAATGATAGTGGAGGATCGACTCATAATAAATAAGACCCCTGTCAGGGATATATGGAGTCATGGAACTGCCTTTATAAAGCGCCTTAAACGCAGGGGAATTTCACGTGTTGATTTCCTTAAAGGTATTACCTCTTTTGAAATAAAAGAGTTCATTACCGACATTCTGGAGACCGACAACGCCCTGAAGTCCCACCCGCATATCAAGGCTGGTGTCATCGATGTCCGTATAGGGGGATCAAAAACCGATGTAGTCCCTGATAAGGACAGTCTTTCCCATCTTACCGCAGAGCAGATTGAGAGGGCTAAGGAGGCCTACCATAATTTCTCTCCCTTCAGGCAGCTTAATATGGCAGGGCTTGAAGATATCGTAGTAAACTTTGTCCTCGCCTTCAGGAGGGAGGCAAATATCCTTAAACTTATAAGCCCTGTCAAGTCTTATAGCGATTATACCTATACCCATGCAACCAACGTGGCGGTCCTGACTATGTTCCAGGCAGAATCTCTCGGAGTAAAGGATAAACTGCTGCAGGAGATCGGCATAGCCGCACTCCTTCATGACGTGGGAAAATTATTTGTTTCAAAGGAGATACTGGATAAAGAAGGGAAACTTGACGAGAGGGAATGGGAGGAGATTCAGAGGCATACTATATATGGCGCAAAATATCTTGCAAAGATTGATGGCCTTGTCCGGATCGCGCCGATTGTTGCCATGGAGCATCATATGAAGTATGATGGACTGGGATATCCAAAATATAATCATGGTGCCAAAATACAGCATATGTGCAGCCAGATAGTTTCAATAGCAGATTTCTTTGATGCCTTAAGAAGCAAAAGGCCTTACAAGAAGGACTGGGAGATAAAAGAAATCCTTGCATTGATGAAAAAAAATGCCGGTAAGGACTTTAACCCATTCCTGGTCGATAATTTTTCAAGGACAATAATAAAGGCATTGAACTAGTGTAGGGGCACATTGCAACGTGCCCCTACCCCGCCCTCTTCCCTGCCAAAGATGCTGTGGCCTTCTTTCCTCCTTCATCATAGACACCCTCTCTATAAAAGAGGATATGAAGATCGGAAAAAAGATGCAGGAGTTCGTTTGGATTGAGCAGGAATTCAGGATTCTTCGGGTGTCCTATGGCCTGCTGCTCCAATGTATAGGTCTCAAAGATAACTGCGCCTCCTTTTTTAATGCCCATTTTTATAGCAGGCACAAGAGACCTCTGAAGATAGTTGAAATTTATAATAAGATCGTACGTCCCTGCTGGTATTTCGTAATTCTCCAGATCAGCCTGGACAGGGTTCACCTTTACCCCCGCTAACTTAGCCGCTTCTGCCACTCTTTCCAGGGCCACAGTCGAGATATCTACGGCATCCACATCATAGCCACTTTTTGCAAGGAAGATAGCATTTCGTCCTTCACCGCAGGCGATATCAAGGGCCCTTCCTTTGGGCAATAGTGGAAGGAGCTGTACAAGGAGCCGGCTTGGCTCTTTAGAAGGGCTATAATCTTCTGTCAAATATCTTGTGTCCCAATCTGACAACTCGATGCCCTCCTTTGGTTAGAAGTTGACTGCCTGAAGCATCTCCCATGCATACCATAAATATCTATCTTCGTCAAACACAGAAAACCACAGTTGCAGCAACAATAGAGAACAGAATACAAGGCAGACAAGGGATGAGCTGACTGCCTACAGCGTATTCTTCACTTCAGCCAGCGGCTCATTCCGGGTGTCAGGTGCAAAAATAATTACTATGAGCCACTTATGTGTTAAACTATAAATCAGCAAAAAGAGAAGCCAAAAAAGACAATAGTTGAACTATCAGAAGAAAAAGTAAAAGTTGACATTGATATTATAGGCCACCTCAAAGAAAAAGAAGAGATGGATAAGGTCTAATTCATGATCCTTGAAGATGAATTTGGTGACATAATCCAGAAGGCAAGGTCAGGCCTTGGCAAGGCTAAGAAGGAGATTGCAGAGGCTGCGGGGATAGCGCTTGAAAGGCTTGATCAGCTTGAAGGATGCCTGGGGCAACCTAAAGAGGATGAGGTTGCAAGGCTTGGCCGTATGCTAGGTCTTGATGAGGTGAAGCTGTTGGACATAGCCCTTGGCAGATGGTCTCCAGGTAAGCCGCCACAATCTTTTTTTGACAGGGTAATAGTCGTTACAGGCGATGTTGGCGGCTATAAGGTAAATGGCTATATCATCTCTGATGAGAGATCAAAGGATGCTGCAATGATTGATACCGCAAACAATACCAAAAGAATGTTGGAGGCCCTGCAGGCAAGATCATTAACATTAAGATTTGTTTTTCTGACACATGCCCACCATGACCATATAGGCGATCTTGCCAGATTTGGAAAGGATATAGATGCAGATATTTATATAGGCGAGGAAGAACTTAAGACTGGATCAAGGGGGAGATGGAAGGGCCTTAAAGGCGCCGAGACCTTTTCTTTAGGCTCAATCCTGATCCACTCCATCTTTGCCCCGGGTCATACAAATGGAAGCATCTCCTATCTTGCCCCTGCTTCGCCGGCAGGCGGGAATGACATCTGCTTCGTGGGAGACACCATCTTTGCGGGCTCTGTCGGAAGGTCAACGCCAGCCTCACTATATCCTACCCTCCTAAGATCTCTCAGGGAGAGGATCCTCAGCCTGGATGATGGATGTCTCCTCGCACCCGGTCATGGCCCTATAACATCCGTTGGAAACGAAAAAAAACACAATCCCTTCTTTTAATATACAAATGGAATGTAATAAAATTAGTATCGGAGGAGATTTATGACAACAGTAATCCTTTTGATAGCATCAAATATCTTTATGACATTCGCCTGGTATGGGCACCTGAAATTCAAAGAGACACCTTTATTCAAGGTGATTATCATAAGCTGGCTCATCGCCTTTGCTGAATATTGCCTTCAGGTTCCTGCCAACAGGATCGGCCATTATCAGTTCTCGGCTCCCCAGTTAAAGATTATCCAGGAGATAATCACATTGATTGTATTTGCAGTTTTTTCAGGACTCTACCTGGGAGAAGGGATTAGATGGAACCATCTGATCGGATTTCTCTTTATTATAGGGGCAGGTTATTTTGTGTTTTATGTCGGGTAATCAGATTCAATGTAATGTAATCTGACCTTAATATTAAACTCATGGCCCTTGATCGATCTTCCCTCCTTGAAAAGGTTTATCATCCCCTCCAATATCCCCTTCTGTTCCAATAAGCTCTTCGTCATTTTCCGCCCCCGGATGCACCTTCTGACCCAGGCCTGCACACTCCTGGAGCTTTTCCTCCAGATCCCGCAGCCTGTCCTCCTGTGCAAGACCCCTGCTGTGGGCTATACGGATATATACCCTCTCGCAGTCGAGCAGGGTCTTGTCCTCTCCGCCCATCTCCCTCCTGACCATCGAGAAGGCCTGGAGTACCGGAATTTCAAGGTTATCATTTTCAGAATAGAAGCTATCTACCTTCTCAGTAAAGGCCCCAAAACTCATATTTGAGAGGTATTCCTCCTCCTTTTTCATCGGTCTGATCATCTCTTTGTAGCGGTCCTTTTCCTCCTCTTTCATCTGCTCTGCCATATCTTCTGCAATAGGGGCCCACTTGCGCAACTCCTCATCCCTGCCGGAAAAATAGCCTGCAATATATCCTACCTTAAAGGAGATCGGCGCCTTCTTCCACCAGACCCCATTCTGTGGTTCAGCAACGGAGTAAGACGGGACCAGACAAAGGGAGATTATGATCAATAATGACAAAGATATCAGACACCTTCCAGGCATTGCTTTTTTCACCTCTTTATTTAGGGCCCTCATATCAGATCCCGTCCTTTTCTACAACCACTACAAGCGCTTCGTTGGTAAGTTGAACCTTTTCGTCCTGCTCGTGCCTGCGAAGGTCCAAGATGAGCGCGCGGTGCCATGCCTCAATCTTTTCCTGGGAGAGCCTTTCGTAATTCTCTTTTGAAAAACCTGATTTCATAACCAGTTGCCAGAACTCCTCAGGGTTGCTAAATATATATGTGAGGATAATCGGCTCGATATGGTATGATCGGACCACGGCATCCCGGAGCAGTTTTTCCAGTGTGCCGGGTTCACCCAGGGAGGCCATCTTGGGCTCAGGCGGCTGATCATCCTCAGGAAACTGCTTAGCCAGGAGCTTAAATGGTATAGCCGCTGCCTCAATCTTATCCAGGGAACTCCATACAGAGAAAGTCATCAGGCCTCCATCCTTCAGTACCCGTACCATCTCGCAAAGTCCCTTTACCGGATCATCAAAGAGCATCACACCAAACCGGCATATTACCCTGTCAAAATATTTATCAGGAAAACCTATCTCCTCCGCCCGCATAACCAGATGTTTGATCCCCATGAGCCCTTCCTCTTTGACCTTCTTCTTGCAGACATCCACCATTGCGCCAGCAGCATCAATCCCTGTCAGATCAACATCTCCCTTCCAGGTTCTGGCAATCGAAAGTCCCGGCTCACCAGTTCCGCAGGCTACGTCCAGGATCTTAATTCCTGTCTTAAGATCGAGACGGTCAATAAGCCTCTCTGCTAACGGCTGGATATAGGGAAGCCAGGCATCGAAGGTCTTGGCCATCTCATTCCAATCGGGTTGATCCGGTTTTTGCATCTGATAACCCCCTTTTCAGTTATCTTTAAACGATTTTTCTAAAGCCTCCAGTTCCGCTGATCGCTTCTCCCATTTAGCAGTCTTGATGTCTATCTCTTCCTTGCGCTGTCTGTGCTGCTCCATTGTCTCAAAAAACCTGGCCTGGTCCTGATAGAGCGAAGGATCGCATAATAACTGATTTAGGCCATTGAAAGTCTTTGTTGCTTCTTCGATCTCTTCCTCCAGCATCTGGATCTGCTTCTTGACCGGTCCAACCTTCTGGGTATATTGGTTTCGCTGAAAGGCTTCAAGGCGTTTCTGTTCCTTGTTCTTCCGTTTTGAAGGTGATGACGTAGAAGGTCCAGATTCCTCTGAGCCAACATAAGGAGGCCCGGTTCTATCTTCCCTTGTAATTCCTCCTGCCGTCATTCCAGCTATAGATACAAGTTCCTTTTTATATAGATAATCGTCATATCCGCCTAAATAGACCGTAATTGCTCCATCTTTCACCTCTATGATCTTGTTAGCAACGGAACGGATAAAATGCCGGTCATGGGTAATGAAACACAGGGTGCCGGAAAAACCTGACAACGCCTGTTCCAGAACGTCCCTTGAGGGAATATCAAGGTGGTTAGTCGGTTCATCAAGGAGAAGAAGATTGGCAGGCCGGATGAGAAGTTTAGCCAATGCAAGCCGGCTCTTCTCGCCTCCGGAGAGGACAGAAACCTTTTTGTAGACATCGTCACCTGTGAAAAGGAAGGCGCCAAGTATCCCCCTTAGAAATGAGGTCGATTCGGTGGTAGCCGACGATGTGATCTCTTCAAGGATCGTCCAATGGGGATGAAGTGACTCAAGCTGGTGTTGGGCATAATAGGCAAGCTCTACCTGATGACCCAATACCCTCTTACCGGAATCAATAGAGAGGGCCCCCGCCAGGATCTTCAGAAGGGTCGACTTGCCTGCGCCATTTGGACCTACCAGCGCCACCTTATCCCCGCGCTCAATAACCAGATTGATCCCCTGATAGACCGGCTGGTTCCCGTAGGCCTTATAGATATCAAGGAGCCTGATAACCTCAAGGCCGCCCCGTTGCGGCTGCGGGAAGGAAAAGCGGACCTTCTTCCTCTCATTAGGAAGCTCGATCCGCTCTATCTTATCAAGCATCTTGATCCGGCTTTGAACTTGTTTCGCCTTTGTTGCCTTATAGCGAAACTTCTCAATGAAGGCCTCCGTAGCTTCGATCTTCTTCTGCTGATTGGCGGCAGATGCCTCCAGGATCTCCTGGGCCTGGGTCTTGGAGACGACGTAGGCATCGTAGTTACCGGTATAGGCAACAAACCTGCCCTGATCTATCTCCACCACCCGGTTAACCAGGCGATTCATGAAACTCCGGTCGTGGGAGATAAGGAGGATCGTCCCGTCATAGGCCCGAAGAAACCCTTCAAGCCAAAGGAGGGACTCAAGATCGAGGTGGTTTGTAGGCTCATCAAGCAGGAGCAGCTCTGGCCCTGTAAGGAGTAGTTTTCCGAGGGCCAGCCGCATCAGCCAACCCCCACTCAAAGCCCCGGCCGGTTTTTCAAGATCTCTAATTTTAAAACCCAGACCCAGCAGGATCTTTTTGGCCTCGGCCTCGATCGAGTAACCACCGAGGCTTTCGTATTGTCCCTGCAGCTTCCCATATTCAACTAGAAGCCTGTCTGATTCGATTGGATCACCGCATTCGGCTATCTCTTCTTCCAGGGTCTTTAAGTGATGCTCAAGCCTATTCACATCGGAGGCAGAGGAAAGGATCTCCTGCAAAATCGTCTTTCCCTGGAGTTCAAGTACCTCCTGGGGGAGATAACCTACAATGGCTTTTTTATTAATCTGGATCTCCCCTTTATCCGGGCCTATATTCCCGGCAATCATCTCAAAGAGGGTTGTCTTTCCGGCGCCATTTGGGCCGACCAGCGCCATCCTGTCTTTAAGATTGACAGTCAGGGAGGTGCTGTTAAAGAGGACCCTTCCCCCAAAGGATTTGTAGATATTAGATATAGTCAGCATGTTTAACCACCAAAAAAATAATAAACTATATCAGATATGAAGAGCAAGATAAAAGGCGCTACTATGAAGAACGATTTGACATTTCGATGGAGAAGACTGGAGGGGAGATCCCCTCATGCCGGCATCTGGGGCAACGGCTGGGCGGGGTAAGACGCCTCCTTTCCCTAAAAATAAACTCGCACTGGTGACAACGCGAAGGCTCAATCACCAATTTCTTTTCTTTGTCATTTCTTAGGCTCATTGCAATATGTTCAAGGTGAGGATAAACTTCTTTCTCGGAGATCCTGATAATCTGCGAAAGATCCTTTGCAGTCATCGGGCTACCTACAATAAGGGCCATTATCTCCTGGCGGATTGTACGTTCAGGCATGATGAATTTAAGAATCTCTTAATGCAACTAAAATAGAAGATAGATCAAAGACCCTCATCGCCATAATGGTTGATTACTTTTACTGCAATCTTCCTATTGGCAGGCGGGTCAAAAGGAAAGCTTTTGGTACTATACAATGCATTCCATGCAGTTTCATTAATCTCTACTCGCAAGGCGCGCTTGAGCTTTTCATAAGGCTCGTCAGCGCCGCAGAAATAGGCGTGGCGGACAAAGAATGATTCTTCGTTGTAATCAGTGTCGATAAACCAGCAGGCGATGTCGTCAGTTGAATGGCTGCGGATTTCGCCAGTAGTCGGGTCATAAACATCTAACCCTTTTATTTCAACTATTATCTCACCATCTTTATGCTTTTGGATATCTATGTCTGGCTTACCAAAGACCATGAAGAGGTTTCCTGCCCCTGTCTTTTTTAAGAGTTCATCGCCCATCGAAAGATCAGGGTTCATACGCGCCATTAAAACTCGGAGCTTACCATATTGTTTCCTCTACAAGCTTGCAAATAGCGGCTGCGAACTATTTTGATGGTCTCCCAGCATTGAGCTAATCTGAAACAAGTGGACACGAAAGTTTGGTAAAATACAAAACAAACTGGAGGTGTCAAAATGGAAAGAATTCCAAACGGTAGGTACACAAAAGAATTTCGAGTAGAATCAGTAAAATTAGTGACAGAAGGAGGACTGTCAGTCCCTGAAGCAGGGCGCAGGTTATCATTACCGCCTTCTACACTAAACACCTGGGTAAAGGCTTATAAAACCGGGAAACTTGGAGATGTCGGCAAGAACCAGAAACCACTTTCTGAATTAGAGCTAGAACTGGCCAGGACAAAGAGAGAGCTGGCAGAAGTAAAGAGGGTGATAAAGAAACTGCGACTCGGATATCCTATACCTACGCTATGCCGGACGCTTAATGTATCA
>CAYZUL010000079.1:0-13109 GCA_964481895.1 uncultured Nitrospirota bacterium
ACCAGCTTTTATTCCCCTTTGCATATATCACATGAAAATTCTGGGGAAAGTCCACGGATCCAATGACTTGTGCGAATGCGCTGGTTTGACATTGATAACAGTCATGACTATAGTGGACATTATGGATATGATTAGGTGATTGTGTTTATATTGGAGGATCTATGAAACGTCAGGTCAATATTGCTGAGGCAAAGGCTACCCTTTCTGCCCTTATTAATGAGGTCGCTTATGGAGGCGAGCATATCCTCCTTCTTTCCCGCGGCAAGCCCAAGGCAGCTTTGGTCGGTATAGAAGACTTAAAGCGGCTGGAAGGGGGTCTGATCGCTTCTACCAGATCTGAGGTATTGAAAAAGGCCGCAACACTTAGAAAGAAAATTGCCTTTGGGGGCAGGAAGATCAGGCCGGTTGAGGAGGATCTTGCAAAGATCCGTGAAGGGGTATAAAACAACATGTCCCTTGTTTGTGTTGATGCCTCCTTTGCCCTTAAGATCGTTCTTCCTGAAGCCGATAGCGATGCTGTTGCAGCAAAATGGGAGGCATGGCAGAAAGAGGGGAGGACGGTTATCTCACCATGGCTCTTCGCCTTCGAGTCCATGGCAGTGCTTCGGCAAAAGGTTGCAAGAAAGGAGCTGTCCCTAAAAGAGGGCCAATCGGCATGTGAAATCCTTTGGGATCTTGGCGTGGTATTACATCATCATGAGGCCTTGTGGCAACGTGCATGGGACCTTGCAAATACCTACCATCGCCCCAACATTTATGACAAAGCCTATCTAGCCTTGGCCGAACTATCCAACTGTGAGCTCTGGACAGCAGACCATAGGTTTATCAGATCTCTTGGTGGCAAGGAGGCCAGGGTGAGGGGAACATTACACGCATCGACGCAGCTCAACAACTCTTCTCCCAAGCCCGTCCGCCGACCTTCGTACCAGGCGTAAGCCTCTGCGATGTCTTGCTCGGTCTCCGACGCAATGATCAACTCAGCGGCCATAGCGACTTCGGACACTTCGTTTGACTTCTTCCCACGTGTGTCCAGAGGCAGGGGTTTTCATCATGTTGGCCTTTCTCCGTGCCAGCTCTTCTTTTTGCCAGTCATGGACTGGTACCGCTTCAGGAGTGGCCGCAAGGGGATTTAGAGAGGCTTGACGAGCTTGCAAGACTTGAAGGTAAGGAAAAATCCGCCATTGCGAGGGAGCTTCTTGAGTATGGCTGGGACTTTCTGATGCTCAAGCATTACAAGATGGGTAAGCTTTCACTGGAAAGTCTGGCAAAAAAAACTTGATATTTCCATAAGCGAGGCCATAGAGCTGCTGGCCGAATTTGGGATAGAAACCCCAATAGAATTTGAGGACTACCTGAAAGGGTTCGAGGTGTTTGAAGGAAAATAAATCTGCAAGGAATTTTCATTTTAGTCTGCCCAAGTGTAACATCGGGCGCTTTGAACCAAGCATTACCTTCACTTTCTATTAGGGATATTATTCGCCTCTTTCTTTAAGATGAATATCCTATTATCCGCTAATCTTCAAAATCATACTTTTGGGTAATTGATTTGGATAGAGTCGGCGTTTTATTTTTATAATATAAAGCTTCTTCTTACGTATCATTATTCATAGCCTTTAAAAGGAGAATACCATGAAGGCAGCACAAATCAACAAATACGGAGGTATCGAGGTAGTCGAGGTTAATAAAAATGCCCAGAAACCGTCTGTAGCTAAAGGAAAGATCCTTGTCGATGTTCGTGCAGCAGGGGTCAATCCCGTTGACTGGAAAATCCGCGAAGGACACTTTCAGCAAATGGCGCCGCTTAAGTTACCTGCCACGTTGGGAGGGGATTTTTCCGGTACAGTAGTAGAAGTTGGTGAAGGTGTCTCTGGTTTCAAGATGGGCGACGATGTATATGGATCAGCGATCATCCTTGGTGGAGGTTCAGGGTCGTTCGCTGAGTTTGCGTTGGCAAATGCAAAAGCAGTCGCCAATAAGCCCAAGAAGGTAAATCATATCGAAGCTGCTGCATTGCCGCTTGCCGGGGTAAGCGCCCTTCAGGCGCTTTTAGATCACATGGATCTCAAGAAAGGACAGAAGATCCTGATTCATGGCGGCGCAGGCGGTATCGGAACATTTGCCATACAGATCGCAAGGCATCTTGGGGCATACACAGCAACTACGGTAAGTAAAAACGATATTAAGCATGCCAAAGGACTAGGCGCCGATGAGGCCATAGATTACAAGAACCAGGCCTTCGAGGAGATGCTCAATGACTTTGATGCGGTCTTCGACACCGTTGGCGGCCAGACATACGAGAGGTCATTTAAGACTCTAAAAAAGGGGGGCATAATCGTTTCCATGTTGGAGCAACCAGCCAAAGGGCTTATGGATCAGTACGGGGTAAATGCAATAGCACAGTTTACGCAAATAACAAGCGATCGTCTGTCCAGGCTTTCCGAACTTGTGGATAAGGGCGTTATCAGGTTACACGTTGATAAAACATTCCCGTTAGATCAGGCAGGAGAGGCGCTTCATTATCTCCAAACCGGGCACCCCCGAGGCAAGGTAGTTGTTGAGGTAAGGCAATAGGCCATATCGCAAGCGAAAACTGTTCTATCGAGGCAGAAGAAAGAAAAACTGAGATGTGGCAGCCTTTGCAGCCCAGAGAAAGTCTCGGGTACTGGTGGACAGATAAGAGTAAAGACCCTGTGTCAGGCAAATATAATATATATTTCTTGCATATTCTTCCTTGACGATGCCGGATATGGGAGCTATAATTAAAGTGTTTTTACATCTTCACCTTTTTTAGTGCAGGTAGCATCATGGAAGTTGTTATCACTGCAAAAGAAGGTTTCAGAAAAATATCTCCATCAAAAAATATGCTAGATAGAATGATCCTGCCTATCAATAGGTCAGGTTTCCTATTTTTCCCCCCCATGACTTTAAATTGTTCCAAAGAATCCACCACTTAACCCATAAGGAGGCATATATGAATAAAAAAACCATTGCATCTCTTCTGGTATTTGCGCTTCTGATTTTCCTCTGTCTTCCAGCCATCGCATCTGCTGAATCTAATATGATGAAGCAGGCCGACTTTAGCAATGCCATGCGGAAGCTATGGGAAGACCATATCACCTGGACCCGGCTCTATATCATAAGTGCCGTGGGAACCATGCCTGATAAAGATCCGACAGCACAGCGTCTGCTCCAGAACCAGACTGATATAGGAAATGCCATAAAATCCTTCTATGGAGATGCGGCCGGTGACAAACTGGCAGTGCTCCTCAAGGATCATATCCTCACTGCTGCTGAGCTTATTGCTGCCGCCAAGGCCAATGAGTCTGCCAAGATGGAGGACGCCAAGAAGCGCTGGTACACCAATGCTGATGAAATAGCTACATTCTTAAGCGGCGCCAACCCAAAAAACTGGCCGCTGGCTGATTTAAAGTCGATGCTGCATGAGCATCTTGACCTTACAACCAACGAGGTAGTAGCACGCCTTAAGGGGGATTGGGCTGCCGACATAGCAGCTTACGATAAGATCCACGAACAGATCTTGAAGATGGCAGATGCGCTAAGTTCAGGGATTATGAAGCAATTCCCAAAGAAGTTCAAAAAGTAATGTAAGCCTGAAGCCGGCGGATCAGACCCTTGATCCGCCGGCAACTTGAGTATTAAGGGTATTACATGAACAGTTCCCGTGTTAGTCAAAAAATCAAACCATCTAAGTCATAAGGAGACTGATATGAAACGGAAAAAGATCCTCTATTTCGCAGTATTATCTCTTTTTGGACTTTTTCTCTTTGCCTGCCAGAGGTACATGGGTGGAGGAATGGATGAAATGATGGCCGGATCCTCCATGGAAAAACCCTCCAAAAATGATCAGACGATAAACAAAAATGCACATGAGATGATCGAAGAAGGAAGAAAGATTTTCCGTTTTGATACCTTTGGTGATGAGGCCTTCTGGAGCGATGCCCTCAAGATCCATCAGGCTATTGCAGGGGCCAAGAATGGGGGTGTAGGCCCTGGCGTGAGCCCCAAGACCGCCCTTGCCGTAGGATTAAAGGTAGATGTTGATGCGCTGCCGGCAGACCTTGTCAACCAGCTTAAAGAAGGAAAGGTCAATCTTGATGACCCGGCTACTACCATTGCCCTCCTGAAACTGAATGCAGTGATCGGGGTCATTGGCTCCTTTGATACCCATGGAGGATTAAGGGCCATTGGTGTCTCATGTGCAGTCTGCCACTCTACGGTAGATGATTCATTTATCCCTGGTATCGGTCACAGGCTTGACGGCTGGGCAAACCGTGATCTCAACGTCGGTGCAATAGTTAACCTCTCTCCTGATCTAAAGCCGGTAGTCGATCTTCTTGGAGTGGATGAGCCAACAGTAAGAAAGGTGCTAAATAGCTGGGGCCCTGGGAAATATGATGCCGAGCTAAATCAGGATGTAAAGGCCTTTCGGCCTGACGGAAAGCCGGCAGCAACTCTAATCCCCGCTGCCTTTGGTCTCTCAGGCGTTAACCTCCATACCTGGAATGGCTGGGGCTCGGTAACATACTGGAACGCATATGTAGCCAATACACAGCTAAATGGCAAGGGGGTATTCTACGACCCCAGGATGAAGGACCCGGAGCAGTTCCCTGTTGCCGCAAAAACCGGCCGCTGGAATATACGAAACAACCCTGATATGGTGAGCTCGAAGCTTGCAGCCCTCCATTTCTATCAGCTTGCCATCCCTGCACCTAAAGCGCCGGCAGGCTCCTTTGACGTCGCTGCAGCAGGGCGCGGCAAAGGGATATTTGAAGGTAAGGCAAAGTGTGCCGGCTGCCATGTTCCTCCGATCTATGTTGAACCAGGCTGGCCCATGCATACGGCAGATGAAATAGGGGTCGATGATTTCCAGGCAAGCCGTACGCCGGACAAGAAATATTACAGGACGGCGCCATTGAAAGGTCTCTGGACACATACAAAGGGAGGCTTCTACCATGACGGCCGCTTTGCAACATTAAAGGACGTTGTCGAACATTACAACAGCCACTTTAAGCTCGAGTTAACAGATGGGGAAAAGAACGATTTAATTGAGTATTTGAAATCGCTTTAATTGCACAAACACGTTTGCCATATTCTGAGCATATAAACCATTTTTGGATCGCAATGGGGGCTTCGTGAGGGAAGAGGTGTGTGCGCAAGCATGAGGAAAGGGTCGTTTAACTAAATAAATTTTATGCCTTGACTATTGTACTAACTAGTATTATACTAGCTCTAACAATATAGGTTACATAGACTAAAATAATAAAAGGAGGTACGAAAATGAAAGGTATTATTATCGAATCTAATGGCGGGATAGAAGTCCTGAAGATCAAGGCAATGCCCGATCCTAAGCCTGGTCCTGGCGAGGTACTGGTCCGTGTCAAGGCATCGGCTATCAACCCATTAGATGGTATTGTCCGGATGGGATACTTTCCGATAGCTAAAAAACCACCCCTCATCCTGGGTGAAGAAGCATCAGGGATCGTTGAGACGGATGGGAATGGATTCAAGGCCGGTGAGAGGGTAATCATATACGGGGCCGGCTTTGGTGTATTCCGGGATGGACTATGGGCCGAGCTTGTCGCTGTCCCTGCCTCTGCATTAAGGAGACTTCCTGAGAAGGTATCCTTTGAAGATGGTGCAGCCATGGCCAATGTAGGAGTTACCGCCTATGGCGCCCTCCGGACAGCAGAATTGAAGGCAGGAGAAACGCTGGCAGTCCTTGGGGTAACGGGCGGGGTCGGGTCAGCAGGGGTCCAGATAGGCAAGGCGATGGGCGCAAAGGTAATTGCTGTAGTCTCTACTCCGGAAAAGGGGACAAAGATAAAGGGACTGGGCGCAGACCATATCGTAACCTTATCAGGCGCTCCTCTCAATGAGCAGATCCAAAAATTGACCGATGGAAAGGGCGCCAATGCAATACTCGATCCGGTTGGCGGCGAGGTTACAGGCAAGGCCCTGGCTTCACTCGCGTCTTTTGGCCGTCTTGTCCATCTCGGTTATAGTGCCGGAATGAATTTGACAATTAATTCCCTTGACCTTATTGCAAAACCGTCACGGATTATAGGTTTTAACATCTTCCTTGTTCCCCAAGAGAGATCTGCAAAGGACCTGGATGAAGTGGTAGCCTTTGCAGCCCAGGGGAAGTATCGGCCATTTGTGGATAGGGCATTCCCATTGTCACAGGTGGCGGATGCCACAAGGGCGCTTGAGGAGAGAAAGGTGGCAGGAAAAGTAGTCCTGATCTTTTAGGAAATGGTTGATTTACAACCCCGCTTACACCATTACAGTATATACACTATTATTGGGTCGCAAGCCGGGTTTCGTGAAGGAGGAGATGCGTTAGGGAAATGAAAACGGACCATAATCAATCCTCGTGGGTTTTTGCAATTGAGGAGAATAAACTGCTGGAAAACAGTGTAAACGTGGTCTTTCCAAAAGGGCTAGCAATTCTTCTCATCAAAAAAGCCGGGCAGATCTATGCAATTTCAAATAAATGCGCGCATTTGGCATGCCCATTAGGGGCGGGGACTTTAAAGGACTTTACAATTCAGTGCCCCTGCCATGATTGGGAATATGATATACGAACCGGGGAGTTTTTGAATGCCAGGGAAATTAAAATACCGACGTATCAGTGGCAGCTAGTGGATGGAAAGATATTCATAAACATGACAGACGAAGGTGGCCGATCATGAAGGTGTTTATGTACACACTCAGTACCTGCCCATGGTGTAAAAAGACAAAACAATTCTTCAAGGAGAACAACATCCCCTTTGATTATGTGGATTATGACTTGCAGCCGGAAGATGAACAGACAAAGATTATGGATAAAATGTTAAAAATAAGCGGCGCCAGATCTTTTCCAGTGGTCACCATCGGAGAGCAGGTCATAATCGGATATAACCCAGAAAAGTATTCAGATATATTGGGGTTAAAGAAAGGCAAAACAGCATGAACGTTGAATCAAGAAAAAGGGCATTAAGATATCTATTTCAGAAAGTAGTAGACCCCTTAGGGTATAAATTCAGTCCTGATGAAGAGATGGTCGCTTTCTTGCTGGAACAGGAGGTTTTATTAGAACAAAAACATGGCATCCCTTATTGTCCATGCCAGGGGCTCACAAAAAGAAGGGAAGAAAATATGAAGATCGTTTGCCCCTGTATCCCTTTTCACAGGGAGCATTTTGATGCAATGAAACGCTGCTGGTGCTCACTCTTTGTGCATAAAGACGTTACCAATCCTGATGAACTAAAACAGATACCCTTTAATGAGATCAAGAAAGGTCAAGATGTACGTTGAAGTGACAAAGATAGACGAGATAGTCTCGGGAGGTATGAAGGCGTATGAAGTGAAGGGAAAAGAGATTGTCCTATGCAGCTATGATGGAAAAATTTTTGCGATCAGCAGAAGATGCGGTCATATGAATGCCCCTCTGGATCTGGGTACCCTGGAAGGCTATATTCTGACCTGCCCGATGCACCATGTCCAGCTTGATATTACCTCCGGTGAGGCTTTAAGCGGCCCTGTACCTCCCAATCTTGGCGATGAAGTCATGCCAGAGGGTATAGGTAAATATATGCAGCACGTAGGTATGCTTATGTCGCACATAAGAACATGTGATATAAAAACATATCCAGTCAAGATAGATGGAGAGACGATCAAGGTAGAGGTTGAATAAAAGAAGTGTATACAAACCCAAACAGAAAGGATGGATAAAATGAAAACTAAACTAACCCGTATTGCAAATTTCGCTCTTGGCGCAAGCCTTGCCACATTGCTGCTCAGCGCCAGCCTCGCCATTGCCGCCGACAAAGATCTTTGGCCCGGAACCCGGGCTGGCGAGCCCACCCCAAAGATTAAGGGAGTCCCACCAGCGCTCGAGAAGAACCTTGCGAACTTCGATGACCTAGACTTTCGTGTCTACACCGGCCAGCAGTGGCAGGACCTCCACAAGAGCCATACAAAGGATGTCGTAGTACACTGGCCCGACGGCCACCAGACCAAAGGGATTGAGAAGCACATCGAGGATCTGAAGTACATGTGGACATTCGCTCCTGACAACCGGATCAAGGAGCACCCTGTCCGGTTTGGCACTGCGGATGGCAAGTGGACAGCTGTGACCGGCTGGCTCGAGGGTACCTTCACGAAGCCGATGGTTCTCCCGGACGGCAAGGTTATTCAGCCGACCGGCAAGGCCTACCGTATCCCGATGGCGACGATAGGCCACTGGAACGAGGATGGGATCATGTTCGAGGAATACCTTTTCTGGGACAACGGCGAGTTCATGAAGGAGATTGGGCTCGCTCAGTAATAGCGCGGGCGTTCAAGGGAAAGCAAAAAGGAAATCTAAGGGGTCATGAAGACAAGCCCATCCAGGCACTTAAGAGGGTAAAATGATTCAGACAACCAATAAATAAGGAGGATTATCAATGAAAACAGAGCTGCTCACACCCCAGAACTCTGCCGTAATCTTCATCGATTTTCAGCCCCAGATGGTTTTCGGTGTTGCCAGCATTGACCGACAGACGCTTTTCAACAACGTCTTGCTCCTGGCCAAGGCGGCAAAGATCTTCAATGTGCCGACCATCCTCACCACGGTGGAATCGAAAGGCTTCTCCGGCAACATGTGGCCGCAGATCCTCGACATCTTCCCCAACCAGGAGCCGGTCGAACGGAGTTCCATGAACTCGTGGGAAGACGCGAAATTTGTGGCGGCAGTAAAGGCCACCGGGCGCAAGAAACTGGTCATGGCGGCCCTCTGGACCGAGGTCTGTCTGGCGTTCCCGGCCCTGGAAGCAATGAAATCGGACTACGAGATATATGCTGTGGAAGATGCCTCGGGAGGGACCAGCGTTACCGCCCACAATGCTGCCATGCGGCGCGTCGAACAGGCCGGCGCGGTCCCCATGACCGCACTGCAGGTACTCCTTGAGTACCAGCGCGACTGGGCGCGCAAGGACACTTACGATGCGGTCATCGAGACGGTGAAGGAGCACTGCGGCGCGTACGGCCAGGGTTGTGAGTACGCCTACACCATGGTACACGGCGCACCCCCCAGCCGCAAGGTCACGGGAAAATGACCGACAGGCCTGCACAGGAAACCGAACCCTTGACGACCATTGTCACCTGGCGGGTAAGGCAGGGGAGCGAAAGGGAATTCGAGGCGTGGCGCCATGAAATTTCGGCCGCCGCCCTGGAATTCCCGGGTCACATGGGCATCAACGTTATTACGCCCAGCGGCAGCGAGCGGGAATATGTGGTTATCTTCAGATTCGATACGTACGAGCATCTGCGTGTCTGGCAGGAATCGGACATCCGCCGGGAATTGCTGAAAAAGGCCGAGCCCTTCAGGGAGCACGAACCGTCATACCGTCTGGAAAGCGGCCTGGAGTACTGGTTCGCGCCGCCAGGTGCGCCGGCATCTCCCCCACGCTGGAAGATGGCAATAGTCACGGTTCTGGGAGTCTGGCCAGTCAGCATGCTGGTCCCGTGGCTGCTGAGTCCTCTCATAGCTGACCAGCCCCAGTTACTGCAAGCACTGGTAGTATCTGTGGGCATAGTAATTATTCTAACGTGGGCGGCCATGCCTGTGCTGGTGAAATTACTAAAACCCTGGCTGGAACATCGCCCGAAAGGAGGCATACTATGAATGCACCCGACATGATTTTGCATAACGGAAATATAACTACCCTCGATAACGCCCACCCCCAAGTTTCGGCTTTAGCCATGAACGGAGGACGTATAACCGCGATCGGGGGAGAAGAACTCATCGACACTGCATCTGACAAAACAAGGAGGATTGACCTCAAGGGGCGGAGGGTCATCCCCGGTCTCAACGATTCTCATATGCATGTCATCCGCGGCGGTCTCAGCTATAATCTGGAGCTGCGCTGGGATGGAGTTCCCTCTCTCGCCGACGCATTGAGGATGCTAAAAGAGCAGGCTCAACGCACTCCTCCTGGACAATGGGTTCGTGTCATAGGAGGCTGGAGCGAATTTCAATTCGCTGAACGTCGCATGCCCACGCTCGATGAAATTAACGCTGTCTCACCTAATACGCCAGTTTTTATCCTGCACCTGTATTGCCGCGGCATATTGAACAAGGCTGCGCTGCGGGCTTGCGGCTATACTAAAGACACCCCGAATCCGCCCTCCGGTGAAATTCAGCGCGATACTAACGGCAATCCCACCGGGCTTCTCATTGCCCGGCCCAACGCCGGTATTCTCTACGCCACAGTTGGCAAACAACCGAAACTTCCTCCCGAACATCAGATGAATTCTTCGCGTCACTTCATGCGCGAGTTGAATCGCCTTGGCCTTACGAGCCTGGTGGATGCGGGTGGCGGATCGCAAATCTATCCGGATGACTACGCGATCATTGAGGAGCTGCGCAAACGCGGCGAAATGACGGTGCGTATGGCCTACAACATTTTTACGCAAAAACCAAAAGAGGAAAAAGAGGATTTTCTGCGTTGCATGAAGCTGACCTCGCCCGGCAAGGGTGACGATTTCTACCGTTGCAACGGCGCAGGAGAGATGCTGGTCTATTCGGCTGCGGATTTCGAAGATTTTATGGAACCCCGGCCTGACCTTCCGTCAAGTCTAGAGAAAGATTTGAAAGAAGTTGTTTCGTTGTTAGCTGCCAATAAATGGCCGTTTCGCATTCATGCGACCTATGACGAAAGTATATCTCGCATGTTGAATGTGTTCGAAGAGGTGAACCGAGAAGTCCCTTTCAGCGGAACAAAGTGGTTTTTTGATCATTGCGAAACTATCTCTGACCGCAGCCTCGAACGGGTCAAAGTATTGGGAGGCGGTATTGCTATTCAAGACCGCATGGCATTTCAGGGGGAGTATTTCCTGGACCGTTATGGGAAGAAGGCAGCCGAACGGACTCCGCCGGTACGGAAAATGCTGGAGCTCGGAATTCCTGTAGGCGCAGGTACGGACGCAACGCGTGTCTCCAGTTATAATCCTTGGGTCACCCTTTATTGGCTTGTTACGGGTAAAACCGTCGGCGGTTCACCCCTATATACGCAGAACAATCGGCTCAGCCGCGAAGAGGGGTTGAAACTTTATACAGAAGGCAGCAGTTGGTTTTCGAACGAGAGCGGTAAGAAGGGGGCCATTATCCCTGGCCAGTTTGCCGACCTTGCTGTACTGTCGGATGATTATTTTAGCGTTGCAGAGGATGATATCAAAAGCATTGAATCCGTTCTAACTATAGTTGGCGGCAAAGTGGTTTATGCTGTGGATGAATTTGCGTCGCACGGGCCGGAACCGCTTCCGGTGTTGCCGGAGTGGTCTCCGATAAAAGCATTCGGCGGTTATGGCGCACCACTAGACGTGCGTAAGGCTGCACGCGTCGGAGTGCCCATAGCACAAATTCACGAGCACAAAATTGAGTGTCGCAGTCACGGCTGCGCTCACTCCGCACATCAATTATTCTCGTCGATAGATGCTGCTCGCAACCTTTACTCTGGGTTCTGGGGGACAGGATGCGATTGCTTTGCGTTTTAATCATAACAATATTATCTGTCTATGCAGATTCTATTTGTTATGCGCAGATAATATCATCATATAAAACAGTCCGTTACGAAGAGGATTATAGCTATCTAGACGACTCTTCTAAACGGACTGACTTTTATGATTCCATCAAATACATCCCTTTAGGTAAAGATCCCAAGACATATATTTCTTTAGGCGGAGAAGTCCGGGAACGGTATGAAGATTTCTTAAAGAATCCACTTTTTGGCATTTCGAGGGTAAAAGATGATGAATATCTATTAAACCGCATCCTGCTTCATGCAGACTTGCATGTTACTGAGCATTTCCGTTTGTTTGTTCAATTGGGTTATCATGATGTTTATAGTAAAGAGGGGGCGATCACAAGTACAGAACGTGATCGCATGGACTTACAACAGGGTTTTGTAGATGGCGTTATAACTCCAGGAGATGATAAATTGACCTTGAGAGTGGGCCGGCAGGAAATGTATTTTGGTTCCCAGCGATTGGTAAGTGTTCGTGAAGGTCCTAATATCCGTCAGAGTTTTGATGCTGTTCGGGGCATTTATGAACATAATTCTATCAAGGTCTCCTCTTTTGTCAGCCATCCTGTACTTATAAAACAAGATAGTTTTGATGATAGCGCCGATACCTCACAATCTTTCTGGGGAGTTTATGAAACCTCTCCTATTGCAGGGGGTCTTAATGCAGACCTGTATTATTTAGGATTGGAACGTGAGGGAGCCCGTTTTTCGCAAGGGAAAGCCAATGAAAAACGCCACAGTATAGGAACAAGACTTTGGGGAAAATTAAGTGAGCTTGATTATAACTTTGAACTCGTCTATCAATTCGGTCAGTTTGGCAGCGGAAATATCAATGCCTGGACGACTGCTTCAGACACCGGTTATACATTTAAAGATATTTTATGGACACCTCGTTTAGCCCTGCGGGCTGACATAGCAAGCGGCGATAGAGATCCAAACAAAAAAGAACTTAATACATTCAATCCTCTTTTTCCACGAGGGGCTTACTTCACTGAGAATGCTTTAATTGGCCCCCAAAATTTTATTGATCTGCATCCGTATATTACCTTAATTCCTCGTAAGCCAGTTACAGTCAGTATTGGCAGTGATTTTTTATGGCGTGAAAGCGTCCATGATGCCGTGTATCGACAACCCAATATTACAGTTACTGGCACTCAAAATAGTCCGGACAGATTTACCGGCGTACAGCCTTATGTTTTAAGCACTTGGCAAATTGATCCACATACAAGTTTCACTTTAACTTATGTGTATTTTAAAGCTGGAGAGGCCATCAAAGATGTAGGTGGAGGAGATAGTAAATATTTAAGCGGATGGGTAAGTTACAAATTTTAAATGTTTTAAGAGCCTTTTTGCAACGGGAGTTACGTTAGTATGAAGTTAATGATGGTCTAATGAAAGAAGATGAAAATGACTAAAGAAATAATTAAAAAAAGAGCGGAGAAAAAGTTGTCGATCAACATATCGCAACGTTCGATGATCTCGACTTTAATGGAGATCTTGTCAATAGGTGTGGAAATAGCATTTAGGCAGCCATCCTTTCTG
>CAYZUL010000080.1:0-13102 GCA_964481895.1 uncultured Nitrospirota bacterium
GCACCGCAGACAAATCCGCCAAAGACTATATTGCCGATGATCCTGTGTATATTTACAGGCCACCATGTCGGGTTATCAACAGCAGCCCAGACCTTTGTTAAAAGCGGTGTCCCTTCAGGCATAAGAACAGGGCTTGCCATAAAGGTGACCCATGCGTTTGATACGATCATTATCAGAAAGCCTGCTACATTAAGTAAAACTCCAAGGGTAAGATGTAGCCACTTCTTGTTCATCATCACATCCCAGCCGTACCAGTAGAGGTAGAGGGTTACCGTTTCTAGCACAAAGAGTAGCGCATAAACTACAAATGTAGGCCAAAAAACGCCTACCATATAGTTAAAGAACTTCGGATAAAAGGTAATAAGGGAGAAGAGGAGCACACCCCCAAACATTGCTGTGGTGGCAAATGATGCGGTCAATAGCTTTGTGAACTCCTTTGCCAGGTTATCATACCTCTTATCACCTGTCTTAACCCCGATGATCTCGCAGACCAGGCCGAATATAGGAACCCCAAGCACGAATCCTGCTAATAACAGGTGGGTCTGTGCGACTACCCAGATGATGGCACGGCTCCCTAGAGCAGGGATATCCCTGTAGGCAACCTCTGGCTTTGCTGCTGCCTCCTCTGCCAGGGCCATTGATCCCAGCGATACAAACAGAGATACGGCCAGGATCGCCAGCAGGATGTAGACCCTGCCCTTACTCCTCCCTGAAATAACCAATTTATCCATATTTAACTCCTTTTGTTAATTAATTATAGGGTCTAATTCATCAACGTTAATAATTTAACAATTAATCTAGTTAAAAGAGATCCTTTTGTAACTCCCGCTTCTTACTGTTAAAACTATCTATTGTATGACAGAAGGCACAATTCTTATCCCGGACTAACTTCTCCCCCTTTGCTATAAGCTTTGGATCTGTCCCTTCTTCTGAGACCGGGAGGTTCTTTGCCCCGCTTAGACTTAGTATGTAGGTAATTATCGAGCGTATATTATCATCCGGGACGCCGAGGTTCGGCATAGGGCTATCAGGCCTTATTGATTGCGGATTCTTGATCCAGCTAAACACCCATTCCGGCCGAAGCCTCTTTGCTGCTATCCTCAAATCTGGTCCTACGACACCACCCTCCTCGCCTGTCTTATGGCAGGCTATGCACCCATACTCCTTCTCAAAAAGCTTCTTTCCTTTTTCAATCTCAGTATCAGTAATTGTCAGCTTTGTAACATCCTGCTTATTTATCCCCTCATCCTTCCGTGTCATTAAAAACTCGGTTATTGCCCTCGCCTCCTCGTCTGAGAACTGGAAATTCGGCATCATCGTCTTGGTAAGAGGGATAAATCCAACAGGCCTGACCCTTGAAGGATTTTTCAGAAAAGAAAATACCCATTCTTTGTTTAACTTGCTCCCTTCATGGCCAAGATTTGGGGCAATAGCCCTCTTTTTCACCTCGGTAATATGGCATATCCCGCAGTTTGTCTCAGCAGAAACCTTCTCAATATCAGGCTTCACCGCATCCTTCTTTTCTGTCCTGGTTGGACCTGTTCCGGAAAATAACCTTACATAGGCAATCAGGTCTGATATCTGTTGTTTGTCCAAGGTCTTCCCCCATCTGGGCATCAAAACAGACTTTCCGCCAGCCCTTCCACCACCTTCAATGACCTTAAACAGATCTTCATCCTTCCTGGAGGACATATATTCTTTATCAGTAAAATCCCTAGGCTCAGGATCAAGATTTCTGGCATTTACACCATTGCCTCCGCCTGCAACTCCGTGACAGACTGCACAATAGTGTTTGAATGTCTTATTTGCCACGGCTGGGTCACCCTTTATTGCCGCACCTGATTCCAGAGGCAAGGAGAGGAAGATGGCCAGAAAAGCCAGAATGAAAAACATGGTAGACTTCTTAAGCTGATTGATCGTTCTTCTTAAAGAACCGATACCTTCTCTAATTTTCCCCAATGGATCTCCTTATAAATTTAAAAAAGTTAAAAAACTGGGAAAAAGTGAGCAGTTTATAACACACATATACGATATTGTCAAGTCTTTTATCCCTCACAATCCAGAAAAGAGAGAAAGGTGAATTAAAGTGAATTAAGATGAATTAAAGGGGGAAATTGCATAAATATTGAGGTATTAGCGAATTTCTCTTGCATTCTTTTTAAAATGGAATATAATTTTTTAATCTTAAATAAAAAACCTTAACATGCGTGATTAAATGAAAAAAAATGGACTCGTGAAAATAGGGCCAATACTGGTAGATACAGCCATCTTCACTACACCGTTTATTTGCGATGTAGACCGTTATAAATGTGCGTCTGCCTGCTGCTATAGGGCATGTATCATTACCGGGGATGAGGCAAGAAGGATAGAAAAACACCTACCTGGGATACTAAGATATCTCCCAAAGGAAAATATCGACTTTATAAAAAGAAAGGGCTCATTCGTTGCAAATTGCAGGGAGCAGCCGAGGTGTTTGGGAAAATGCGAGATCGATGAGGATGAGGCAATGGCCGTAAGAAGGCTCTTTCGGGAGGGTGAGGAGTTTAGATGCACCTGGCTGCTCAATGACAGATGCGTCTTGCTTTACAACAGTAATGATGGCCTAAGATATTGCGCTGTCCACTCCTATGCATTGGACGCTGGTTTTACATGGGAGGAGTTTAAGATGATTGACTGTGTTCAGTATCCGCTAGCCATATACATATCTGAAGGGCAACAGGTTCTTGGGATTCAATCAACACCATATCTGGCCGATATACCATGCAAAAACGACCAGGATGCACCCCTCATGTACAAGAGTCTTAAATCAACTATCAGACACTTGGTCGGCAGTGAACTTTCAGAAGAGATAATGGCCTATGGTGATCTCCACTACAAGTAGGGTAAAAATGAGGGGAGAGATTATTGCGATAGGTACAGAGCTGATTATAGGAGGCATCACGGAAACTAATTCCCTCTTTTTATCTACTGAACTCACAAGGACCGGCATAGAGGTCGGCTTCAAGACTATCATAGGCGATATAGAGGGGGACATCGAATCGACGCTCAAGAGGGCCATCGAGAGATCGCCCTTAATAATCACTACGGGTGGACTAGGTCTTACGGCAGATGACCTGACAAGAAAGGTAGTAAGCAGGCTTACCAAGAGAAGACTTGTCTTAAGGGAAGACCTCCTGGAGAAGATTACAAGAAAATTTGAGTCTACAGGCAGAGAGATGCCCAAGGGATATTCAAGGCAGGCCCTGATCCCATCCCAGGCCTTTGCGATTGAAAACCCGCTTGGCACTGCCCCGGGCTTTATTATCGAACACAACGGCAGTCTCCTTATCTCCCTTCCGGGGGTCCCGTCAGAGATGGAGATGATGTATAAAGAGACCGTAAAGGACTTCATAGTCAAGAAGCTGGAGGGAAGGGGGGTCATTCTCATAAAACGCATCAGGACCTTTGGATTGCCGGAGATGAGTATAAACGAATCCATCAAGGACCTGTTTAAGCTGCGTGATGCCTACATCGGTCTCCTTGCAAAACCTACGGGCGTAGATATTAGGATTATATTAAAGGGGAAAAAGGAAGAAGAGGTCTCTTCACTTGCTGGGGAGATCGAGGAGAAGACAAGGGGTGCAATCGGTGATTATATCTATGGCGTGGATGATGAAACTATGGAGTCTGTTGTTGGTCTCCTGCTAAAGAAGATGGGACTAACCCTCTCCGTGGCTGAATCATGCACTGGAGGACTAATAGGGCATCGCCTCACCAATGTCCCTGGAAGCTCAGAGTATATCGAGTCTGTCCTGGTGACATACGGAAACCGGGCAAAGACTGAGGTACTGGGTGTACCTCTGGAGACAATTAGAGACTACGGGTCTGTTAGCGCGCAGACCGCCTCCTCCATGGCCGAAAGGGTCAGAGAGGTAAACCGGACCGATCTGGGTCTTGCTGTCACCGGGATAGCCGGCCCTGGTGGGGGGACTCCCACGAAACCCGTTGGACTTGTATACACAGCCCTGGCCGATGGAAAGGATACGCTATGCAGATTTCATCACTTCTCCGGTACACGCGAAGAGGTCAAGCTGAACTCCTCGCAGATGGCCCTTGACATGCTTAGAAGGTACCTGCTTGCGGGCCACTAATGCCTATGATCAGGACATTTTTAGCTATCGATCTTCCTGAAGGAATCAAAAGGGGAATCTCAGGCCTTCAGGATAGACTAAAACGGGACGAGTGCCATATAGGATGGGTCAGGCCTGAGGCCATACATCTCACACTAAAGTTCCTGGGGGAGATCGACGAAAAAGGGGTGCCGGAAATAGAGGCGGCAATAACAAAGGCGACTAAAGGCTTTGTCCCTTTCAATCTCCGGATTATGGGTTTGGGGGTATTCCCTAACCTCAAAAAACCCGGGATAATCTGGCTAGGGATAAATGAAGAGGGTGATAATCTTCTCAGGCTCCAGTCAAGAATAGAGGAAGAGATGGAAAAAATAGGTCATCCCAGGGAGGAGAGGGGATTTAAGCCCCATCTTACGATAGGAAGGGTGAGGGACCCATCCGGACTTAAAGGTCTCATCGATGCCATTGAGTCTGAGAAGGAGGTTGATCTGGGCGGGTTCGAAACAGAAGCGGTCTTAATAATGAGATCTGACCTACGGCCTGAAGGTCCCACCTATACGAGGCTCTGTGAGATAAAATTTGATTGATATACAAGATGGGGGTTAAACTGATCAGCCTCTTCTTATTTCAGGGGCTATAGTATAAAATACAAGGAGGAGTGACAATGGTTGAAAAGGAAAATAGCAGAACAAAGGCATTAGAGCTTGCAATATCTCAGATAGAAAAACAGTTTGGGAAGGGCTCTATAATGAAGCTTGGGACAGGAGATGGGCCTCAAGACATCCAGGTTATACCTACCGGCTCACTCGGACTTGACCTGGCATTGGGTGTAGGAGGTCTTCCAAAGGGGAGGGTAGTCGAGATATTCGGGCCGGAGTCATCCGGGAAGACGACCCTATCGCTCCACGCAATAGGCTCGGCTCAAAGGGGTGGAGGCATAGCCGCCTTTATAGATGCCGAACATGCCCTGGATATAAATTATGCAAGTAAACTTGGTGTGAAGACAGAGGAGCTCCTTATATCGCAGCCTGATACAGGTGAGCAGGCCCTGGAGATAACAGAGACCCTGGTGAGGAGCGGGGCAATCGATCTGATCGTTATTGATTCCGTCGCCGCACTTGTCCCGAGGGCTGAGCTTGAAGGGGAGATGGGTGATGCCCATATGGGGCTGCAGGCAAGGCTCATGTCTCAGGCATTAAGGAAGCTTACGGCTGCCATAAGTAAATCCCAGACCATTGTTATCTTCATAAATCAGATCAGGATGAAACTGGGTGTCCTCTTTGGAAATCCTGAGACTACCACCGGAGGCAATGCCCTGAAATTCTATGCATCACTGAGGCTTGATATCAGAAAGATAGAATCTATCAAGAATGGACAGGAGATAAGCGGAAACAGGGTCAGGGTAAAGGTAGTAAAGAACAAGGTTGCGCCCCCCTTTAAGCAGGCAGAGTTTGACATTCTATTTAACGAAGGGATATCAAAATATGGGGAGATCATAGATCTTGCAGTTGAGAGGGGGATTATAGAGAAGTCGGGTGCCTGGTATGCATATAAGGGGGAAAGGATCGGACAGGGGAGGGATAACGCAAGGGAGCACATAAGGGAGAACCAGGGTATTGCTGCTGAGATAGAGGAGAAGGTCAGGGAGGCAGGAGGCCTTGTTAAAAAACAGGATGATAAAAAGGCCGGACATCCAATCAAACAACCTGTTACAGGAAAAGAATATATCAAAACCTTATAGCTTTAAGGCAGAATTATGGACATAAATCTACTTTTGAAAAAGACCATAGAGAGAAACGCCTCTGACCTTCACCTGAAGGTGGGGAATCTGCCAATAATAAGGGTAGATGGACGCCTTGTACCGCTTGAAGACCAGCAGAAGATCACCCAGGAGGATGCAATTGCCACGGCCTTTGCCATCATGAGCAATAGCAATAAGCAGAGATTCAAGGAGAAGTCTGAGGCGGATTTTGCATACAGCGCCTCAGGGCTCGGACGATTCAGGGTAAATGTCTTTCAGCAGAGGGGGACAATAGGAATAGTCATGAGGGCGGTACCAACAAAGATCCTCAGCATCGATGATCTCAATCTTCCGAAGGTACTTGAAAAGCTCTCCATGGAGCAGAGGGGGCTAGTCCTGGTAACCGGCACTACCGGATGCGGTAAGACCACTACGCTTGCATCCATGATCGACTTTATGAACGGAAACAGGTCTGATAATATAATTACAATTGAGGATCCGATAGAGTATCTGCACAGGGATAAAAAGAGCATAGTAAGTCAGCGTGAAGTAGGTAATGATACAGAGTCTTTTGGCCTGGCCTTAAGATCCGCCTTAAGACAGGACCCCGATGTAATCCTTGTGGGTGAGATGAGGGATTTTGAGACTATTTCTACCGCACTGGTAGCAGCAGAAACAGGGCACCTGGTGCTCTCTACCCTCCACACAATCGACGCTGCAGAGACAATAAACAGGATCATTTCGGTCTTCCCTCCCTATCAGCAGACACAGGTAAGACTCCAGCTCGCCTCTATCATCAAGGGGATCATATCCATGAGGCTGGTTCCCAGGGCTGATGGAAAGGGGAGGGTTCCGGCAGTGGAGGTTATGGTAGCTACCCAGACCATAAGGGAGTGCATAATCGATCCGGACAAGAGCAGAAAGATTCCGGATATAATAGCGGCAGGTCTAAGTCAATATGGCATGCAGACATTCGATCAGTCCCTCTACGATCTATACAAGAAGGGGCTTGTCACCGTTGAGGAGGCATTAAGGTGGTGCAGTAATCCTGATGACTTCACCTTAAGGGTCAAGGGGATACAGTCCACAAGTGATCTGACATGGGAAGCCACCAGCAAAGAGGGCCAGGAAAAAGGACAAGAGAAGATAAAGGTAGACAGGTTCGGTAAGTAATATGGTAATAATACCGGTCCTGTGCTTTCCGATGCCTGCCCTGACCCCCTATAAGCAAGGTAACCCATGAGAAAAAAGATAGGTAGATACCCGTGGGTATCTACCCAGCGAGCAAAGCGAGCGTTGCGTTGTAGGGGCGACGCAGCGACTTAAAACCAGTGAGCAAGGCGAACGTTGAGGGGGAGGCTCCAAAGGCTTTGCCTTTGGAGGGGGCGACGCAAGCCCCTATAAATAGATGAAGACCGATGGGATAATAATAAGAAGTTCTAATGATATAAGAAGGGCCTTTTGCGACTACTTTATATCAAAGGGACATGCCCTTGTTGAAAGCTCTGCACTTATCCCGCATAAGGATCAGACCCTCCTTTTTACGAATGCCGGGATGGTCCAGTTCAAGGGACTTTTCCTCGGAGAGGAGAGGCGTAACTATAAGAGGGCTGTCTCAGTACAAAAATGCCTGAGGGCCGGAGGAAAGCACAATGACCTGGAAAATGTCGGGCTTACAGGGAGGCATCATACCTTCTTTGAGATGCTTGGAAACTTTTCCTTTGGCGACTATTTTAAGGAGGAGGCAATTGAGTTTGGCTGGGAATTCCTGACAGATGTGATAGGGCTGCCAAAAGATTTGCTGTGGATTACCATATTCAGGGAGGACGAAGAGGCTGCCGGCATCTGGAGGGAAAAGATAGGTATAAAGCCCGAAAGGATAGTCAGGTTGGGAGAGAAGGACAACTTCTGGCAGATGGGCGATATCGGCCCGTCCGGTCCCTGTTCTGAGATCCTCATAGACCAGGGGGTTGGTGCAGGGTGCGGCAGACCAACCTGTGCAGTGGGATGTGACTGCGACAGATATCTTGAACTCTGGAACCTTGTATTTATGCAGTATGACCGTGATAAAGAAGGGAGACTTAACCCCCTGCCAAAACCGAGCATCGATACGGGAATGGGACTGGAGCGGATCTCTGCTGTCTGCCAGGGCGTCTATAGCAATTATGAGTCGGATCTGTTTGCCCCGATCATAAGCGCAGTATCAGACCTCTCGGGAAGGAACTATGGTGAGGAAAGAAAAGGCGATTTTTCAATAAGGGTAATTGCTGACCACCTGAGGGCTATAGCCTTCCTGATAAGCGACGGGGTGCTGCCCTCGAATGAAGGGAGGGGTTATGTCCTCCGCAGGATTATCAGGAGGGGGGCAAGACATGGAAGGCTCTTAGGCATTGGGGGCCCATTTTTGTATAAATTATCTAATGTTGTTATCGACATTATGAAACATGCCTATCCTGAGATACTTAAATCCAGGGAGAGAATAGGCACCATCACCGTGGGGGAGGAAGAACGATTTTTAGATACCCTTGACCAGGGGATCAGGATACTGGATGAGATAATCCAGGAATTAAGGGTAAAGGGTAAAGAGACAATCCCGGGTGATACCCTTTTTAAGTTATATGATACATACGGTCTCCCAATTGACCTTATCCAGGATATTGTAAGGGAGCAGGGGGTCAGCCTTGACGAAACTGGGTTTAAATCAGCCATGGAGGGACAGCGGCATAGGGCAAGGATGGCAGGGGGCTTTAAGATGGAGAAAGGAGACCCTCGATATACCAAGATCATAAATGATTATGGTGAGACCATATTTATCGGGTATGAATATCTTGAGACTGATTTGGAATTGGTTTCGATCATAAAAAGAGGTAAAGGGGAGGGTATCGACGAAGGATCAGGATCTCCAGACTTTATTAATACTGCCGGTACAGGAGATGAGGTGGAGCTGATATTCGATAAGACCCCGTTCTATGGAGAATCTGGCGGACAGGTGGGAGACAGAGGCGAGATATCAGCCGACGGGGTACAGGTTGAAATAACAGATACCGTGAGACCCGTTGAGGGGCTATTTGTACATAAGGGGAGGGTTGTTAAAGGCCAGATACGAACTGACGAAAGGTATCATGCATCTGTCTCGGCAAGGGCAAGAATGAATACAGCAAGGAACCACACCGCTACACATCTCCTCCATGCCGCACTAAGGGAGGTGCTTGGCGATCATGTAAGACAGGGCGGATCTTTGGTCTCACCTGAGCGTCTCAGGTTCGACTTCACCCACTTTTCGCCCCTTAAGAGGGAGGAGATAGACAGGATAGAGGTGCTTGTCAATGAAAGGATCATGACCAATACAATGGTTGAATCAGAAATAATGGGTGCTGAGGAGGCGATAAATTCCGGGGCAATGGCTTTATTCGGAGAAAAATATGGGGACAACGTAAGGGTAGTCAGCATCTCCGATTTCAGCAGGGAGCTTTGCGGCGGCACCCATTGCAAGGTCACAGGAGAGGTTGGCCTCTTCAAGCTCCTCCATGAAAGCAGTGTCGCATCGGGCATAAGAAGGATCGAGGCCGTCACAGGGGATGAGGCCTACAGAATTATAAAGAGGGAGGAGGAGACGTTAATCGGGATTGCTGAGCTATTCAAGGCCAGCCCGCAAGACCTGACCTCAAAGGCAAAGAGGTTGCTTTCAGACCTTAAAGAAAAGGAAAAGGAGATAGAACGGTTAAAGGGGGAGTTGTCAAGCAAGAAGACCGTCAACATAGAGGATAAGGTCAGATCAATAGGGGGGATCAGGGTCTTCGCCGATAAGATTGATTTTATGGGGATGGATGATCTGCGGTTATTCGGGGATTCGATCAGGGAAAAGCTTAAGTCTGGTATAATATTGGTAGGATCTGTAACTAATGGGACTGCCAGCATAGTCCTCATGGTAACAAAAGACCTGACTGAGAGATTTAAGGCAAACGAGATTATCAGGGAGATCGCTCCGGTTATCGGAGGTGGAGGGGGAGGAAGGGACGATATAGCCCAGGCAGGAGGAAAGAATACCGATAAACTTGATGAGGCCATGGAGAAGATATATGAGGTTATCGAAAAGAGATTATAGACTATCAGTTATCAATACCAAGAAAACAGCTAAAATCTCTCAAAGGATAGCGCATCAACCCGTGCTGTCCTTTATTTTTTATAATAAAAGGGGGTGGTCATATGTTTAGGTTAATAAAGCGTGGGGTCTTCTTTGGTATCGGCATGAAGGAAAAGGCCAGGGAGCTGGCAGAAGAACTTATGATACGGGGAGAGAAGAGTGAAGGTAAGACCGCAAAGCTGGTAAAAGAGGTGGCGGATAAAGGCGAAAAGAGCCTTGAGGATTTAAAGAAGAGGATTTGCGATCTCGCATGTAAAGGGGCTGAGCAGATCAATATTCCAACCCGGTCTGACCTTGACAGGCTTGAAAAAGGATTAAATGACCTTTCAGCAAGGCTCGGCAGGATAGAAGAGAGGGGATAGGCGATCTTGAGGATACTGGCACTTGATATCGGAAAGAGGCGCATAGGTGTATCGATAAGCGATGGGCTCGGAATAGCTGCCCATGGGCTTGCAACGATCGAAAACAGGGGCCCTGAATCAACCATCAAGGAGATTGTCGCCATAGTGGAGGAGGAAGGTGTCGGTGAGATCGTCCTCGGACTGCCAAAGAATATGGACGATAGCATGGGCAAGATGGCTCAATACGTAATCTCTTTTAGAGATAACCTTATGGGACATCTTAACATACCTATAACATTATGGGATGAACGCCTGACTAGTCACTATGCGGAAAACCTGTTGATCGAAGCGGACGTCAGCCGCAGAAAGCGGAAGGAGAAGATAGACAAACTTTCAGCCGTTATAATCCTTCAGGATTATATGGATTGGAGGATGAATGCTTGCCAAAAATAGGACCATAATAGACATCTTCTTTGTGATGGCAGCAATGATGTTCCTCTTCATCTTTTCCTTCTATCTTTTTCTCTATACACCATCGTCAGCAGATAAGCTTGAAAGGGTGATCGAGATATCGGAGGGAATGAGTTTCCGGGCTATGGCCGACCTCCTGAAGCGCGAACACCTGATAACCAATAAAACTTATTTTATACTCCTGGGGAGATTCACCCTTCTCGATAGAAGCGTTATGGCAGGCGAATACGCTCTCACCGCAAGTATGCTCCCAAAAGAGATACTAACCAAATTCAAGTATGGCAAGATCCTCCTGCATGAGGTGGCAATCCCTGAAGGATATACGGCCAAACAGATTGCCCAGCTCCTCTCAGAAAAAAAATTGGCAGACTACACAATCTTTATGAACCTTATTTACAACAAGGACTTTGCCCTTTCCCTGGGGGTTAACTCACCAACTCTTGAAGGATACCTGTTTCCGGACACATATCTGTTTCCGAGGAAGTTAAAGGCAGAGGAGATTGTCGGGAGCATGGTAAAGAAATTTTTCACTGTCTATACGCCTGATCTTGTCGAGAAGGCGCGGCAGCTCCGGATGACGACCAACGAGGTGGTTACGCTTGCCTCGATAATAGAGAAAGAGACCGGAAACCGGAATGAGAGGACACTTGTCTCTGCCGTTTTTCATAATAGGCTGAGAAAGGGGATACCGCTCCAGAGCGATCCCACGGTCATATATGGGCTTCCGAACTTTAGCGGCAACATCACCAAGGCCAACCTTAAAACAAAAACAGCGTACAATACATATAAAAGGAAGGGACTTCCCGCGGGTCCAATCTCAAATCCCGGTAGGGAATCCATTGTCGCCGCCCTATATCCCCTAAGGGTAGACTATCTCTTTTTCGTCTCTAAGAATGACGGGACACACTATTTTTCCACCTCCCTCTCAGAGCATAACCATGCAGTAAGGCTCTATCAGAGGGGAGGGGTTTAAATCTTTTGCCTATCCCTTTAATAGATCGTGTACTCCTCCTTGTGCTTGATAGTCTCGGCATAGGTGAACTCCCGGACGCAAAAGAGTATGGCGATGAGGGGAGCAACACACTGGGGCATATCTCCTATGCAGTTGACCTTGGCCTTCCTAATCTCGAAAAAATGGGGTTGGGCCTTCTCGGTGATTTCAGGGGGATAAGAAGGGCCTCAAAACCTTACGCCTCCTATGGGATCATGTCTGAGAGGTCTAAGGGAAAAGATACAACCACAGGACACTGGGAGATGATGGGGATCATCCTTGAAGAACCGTTCCCCACATACCCTAAAGGCTTTCCAGGGGATATTATAGATTCATTCAGGAAGGCTATCGGGGCGGATATCCTTGGCAATATACCCGCCTCAGGCACAGAGATAATCAAGATCCTGGGTGAAGAACATCTTAAGACCGGCAAACCGATTATATATACATCGGCAGATAGCGTCTTTCAGATAGCCGCACACGAGGAGATAATCCCACTAGAGAGACTATATGAGATCTGTAAGATTGCCCGCAGGATACTTGTATCTCCCCATGCTGTAAGCCGTGTCATCGCCAGGCCATTTGTCGGCAAACCAGGTTCATTTATGCGTACTGTAAATAGGCGGGATTTTTCAGTAGACCCACCGAAGAGTGCGCTCCTGGACAAGATGAAGGAGGCAGGCCTTGAGGTTGTGGGAATAGGTAAGATCGAGGATCTCTTTGCAGGACATGGAATAACAAGCTCAATACATATTAGGAGTAATATGGATGGGGTTGATCAGATGATCAACCAAATAGATAACGCTGATACCGGAATAATATTTACCAACCTCGTAGACTTCGACACCTTATATGGTCATAGAAATGATCCGGCAGGTTACGCCAGGGCATTAGCTGAGTTCGATAAACGGCTCCCAGAGATTACTGCCGCTATGCGAGAAGAAGATCTTCTTATAATAACCGCAGATCATGGCAACGACCCAACAACCCCAAGCACAGACCACTCAAGGGAATATGTCCCGCTCCTTGTCTATGGCAAAAGGGTTAAAGCAGGTGTGGATTTAGGTACAAGAAAGACCTTTGCGGACATAGGTCAGACAATAGCTGAGATATTCAAGATGGAGAAGATTGAGGCGGGGGAGAGTTTCTGGTCTTACATCGATATGTTGAAATAGTGGATTATCATTGAAAGGGGAATGGCAATGAAAAAAAGAATATTACATCCAGTACATCCCGGCGAGGTTCTCTTGGAAGAATTCTTAAAGCCTATGGGAATAAGTCAAAACAGACTTGCCTTAAATATTG
>CAYZUL010000081.1:0-12803 GCA_964481895.1 uncultured Nitrospirota bacterium
GCGAAAGAACCTTATTCTCAGATGCCAGGGCTGCTGCTGACACCTGGGCCACCATGAAACCGGAATTAAGACCAGGATTTTTCGTTAGAAAGGGTGGCAGATCCCCATATTCAGGGCTTACAAGCCGCTCTATCCGCCGCTCAGAGATACTCCCCAACTCTGCCATTGCAATTGCCATAAAATCGAGCGCTAAGGCAATAGGCTGTCCATGAAAATTCCCGGCAGAGATAATCTCACCAGCATCGGTAAAGACGATTGGATTATCAGTTACGCTATTTATCTCCGTCTCAAGTGTCTTCCTTCCGAACCCTACAGAATCCCTTATAGCCCCATGTACCTGCGGTATACACCTAAGACTGTATGGGTCCTGCACACGATCACATTCTAAATGAGATCTCCTTATCTCGCTTCCCTCAAGCATCCTCGTTATCCTCTCCGCAACAAGGATCTGTCCCGGATAGGGTCTTAACTGATGCACCCTTCTGTCAAATGCAACAGGTGTACCCCTCAATGCCTCCAGGGTAAGGGCGCCTGCCACATCCGCCGCATCAAGGAGTCTTTCAGCGCTTATCAGGGAAAGGAGGCCAAGTGCAAGCATTACCTGCGTACCATTTACAAGAGAGAGCCCCTCTTTAGCCTCAAGTTCAAGTACAGAGATTCCGGCCTTGGACATAGCCTCCATGCCGGGTATCCTTAATCCATTAAATATCGCTTCACCCTCGCCTATTAAGACCAGTGCCAGATGGGCCAATGGCGCAAGGTCTCCGCTTGCCCCAACTGAACCCCTGCAGGGTATGATAGGATGAACGGAATTATTTAACATTCCGATCAGCGTCTCAACGACAACCGGCCTGACACCGGAATACCCCAATGCAAGGATATTCGCCCTCAAGAGAAGTATCGCCCTTGTCTCCGGTTCGCTCAGAGGTTCCCCTATGCCGGCAGCATGGCTCCTTATTAAGTTTAGCTGAAGCCTCTTTATATCATCATAGGATATCCTCTTGTCCGCCAGCTTACCCAGGCCCGTATTTACACCATAGACAAGCCTCTCTCCCTTCGCCATCTCAGCAACCAGCCTATTTGATGCCGCCATCCTGGAACAGGCATCAGGTAAGAGCCCTACCTCTCTATTTTTAAATACCACGTCCTTAAGGTCTTCTATGGATATATTATTTCCAAGATAAAAGGGTTTCATATTTTTGGCTGCCTAATCTCCTATCTGCAATAACGAGGAATAGCAAATCTATTCATAGATATTCTATCATAAAAATGACCGTTGGGATTATTCCGGGCGGAGTCTATATTTCTTGCCTTCTGGTACGGGAATATGGACATAAAGGGAAGGAGATAGTGGGGTATATTCAGCAAGATCCAGCAGTTGCGACAAGCCCCTTACTATTCCTGCTCAGCCTACCACTATCCCGTTAGTGCATTGTTTAATAATATTCTGTGAAAGCTGGGAACCGCCAACATGGAGCGCGGTCTTATCAGTATAGATATGGAGACCAAGAAGGCGTAAATCCAGGCTTATATGAGCCGTATCCCCTTCTTTTAGTAATTCTATTAAAAGAGAGTTATTCAGTTTAACAACAACAGACTTAGAATCTGCTTTTAAAGTTACTGTCCCTTTTTGAATCACATTGTCTTTAATCTGGATCTCTGTATTTGCAGGAGGGCTTGAAACCGTAAATGAAAATAGTATGGTTTCTTTTTCCACACTATATAAGAAAAGAGGGTTCCCTGAAATTATTATCGCATTGTCGCAGTCCTCGATAACATTCGTGCCAATTACAATACGGCTCATGCAGCTTCCTTAAGGTCAGAATAAATTGGAGTACCGCTGAATACAGGTTTGCTCTCTGTACCACCAGTATCTGGTAAAGAAAACGTGATTCCATTGCCCCCTACAATACGGACACCACGTGTTATTGGGAAAAGGTGAGAATAATGAGCCGCGGTAGCTTCAGGTGAATGGAATATAAAAATACAACGATGTCCTATTATTTCCCGGATCAGTCCCCTGATAGATCTTATTTGACTTAAAAAATTAATCTGCTCAGCAGTCGGGACCAAAAAAACGTCAATGGATAATTCTCGCCCATCAAAATCCCCAAAAGTAGTTTTTTCATCTACCCAGCGAAGCGGGTATGCATAATTGGTGACCTTTCCAATAAGTTGCAATACTTCGTTTCGTCTATCGGGTGTCATTCTACATCCCCCTTTTTATCCAGAAATAATGATACAAAAGAAGAAGCTATCCTTATCGAATCATCTGATGCTTCTTTCTCAACTTTATCAACATAATAGTCTGCTATTATACGGCGAGAATATAATAGTTCAAATTCTTCCATCTGGATTGGCTCAATAAGCTTGTATTTACATAATATCTCTGGAAACCTATCATGGCTCCAGTAGGAGTCTCCTTTTTTGGACTTATGTTGAGGTTCGATACCTATTTTTGACAAATTATGCCATGCAGCGAGATATGTTGCATAATAAGCACGCGAGGCTGATGAATCATAGAAGTCATTTGTGGCCATTAATTTTGCAGCATTGATATTATCTCTAGCCTTGTTTTCCATAACTTTATCCAATGATATTTATTATACTGAATTACGGATTTTATTGCCAACGGAATTTTTCTTGTAGTATGTGTAAGACATTTATACGGGATATTGACATAGGGAACATAGGTAGTAATGTCTGCGGCGTCCAGGGATTCTGTTGCCCAATCATCTCTATTTTATTAAGACATCTGGCAGGGATTTCATGAATGGAAGGTCTGTACGTGGTTCTCAAAAACTTTTACAAGAGCCTCTTATGAAAGGATGTCTTTCACCCGTCCAACAATGCCGCTTTCAAGGCGCACCTTGATTCCGTGGGGATGGATGGGTGACTTTGTTAGGATGTCCCTAACGACCCCTTCCGTCAGCCTTCCCGTGCGCTGGTCCTCTTTTGTTACTACCCGCACAAGCAAACCCGCTTTTATATCCGCCCTTTTTATCCCCTGCATTTTCAGATCCTTCGCACCAGAAATATTTATATAGGGTCACCCATTAAAAAGCCCCTGTCAAGATAAAAAGAACTCCGTTAAGCAAAAGACTATTTTTTTGCCTTGTGGCTCGGGAATACGGATATCAAGGGAAGGAGATAGCGGGGTGTATTCAGAATGATCCAGCAGTTGTGACAAGATATTTGAGGGAGAAGGAGGAGTTAGAGGCAGCGGTAGAAAAGGTGACAGAGAAGATAAAAAGGGGAAAATATCAATAATCAAGTCTGAGCCCTTACTTACAACTAAGCTAACCGCCGCCCGCGACGTTCGAACAGCGTGGTGAGCCACCGACAGCAGCCGTTGGCTCGTGTAGCAACGGGTTGGGCGGTATTCGAAAGAAATCATCTGGTGACTGGCTTGGGTGGAGTCCCGTATCGGCTAAGTTCAATCATCGTCCGCGCCTCCTTTTCTGGGTCGGAGTTAGGAGTATAGCCCAATAGCAACTCGTCCTTCCGCGCGTAAATGTTGAAGATTGACGAATCAATCCACAAAGCAAGATCTCTGGAACTGACGATTGACACAAGCCACGGATCAACATTCATTGCATCCAGCTTCCAATTTTTGCTGGATTTGAATTGATTCATCAGGGGCCTAAGCCTCTTGATCGGTGGCGTGTTGTGTCCGGTGAATCGTCCTTTGAAATGAACGAGTTCATTGCGCAAGGCAACCAAAGTGTCATAAGATTGATACGGTTCTGCCCCCGCGTTCCACTGTTGCCCGCCGCGTGTGGCGGCGATCAGATTCCACTTTTCGATAACCGTAAGATCTTTTTGCATTTCTCCCAACGTGACCCAAAACTGAGGAGTTGGTTTGATGTCTGGTGATGGGTTGTACGCGCACAATGCAATTTCTTCATTCAAGTTCGCCTCTAAGAACGAGCCAGCGAGAAATATGCTGCTGAGGTTGAGATGGAAAATTAGTCCATCATCAGCGCTTTTTGCCACCATGTGAGCATTCTGCCTCACAAGCATCAGAATATCCGCAGAAAACCTGTAGAGGTGTTGGCCGTCAAAAAGAGATTTTACGATTTCGCCCATACTGCTGTGCCGCCTACCCAGTAATTATACACTTTTCTCGACTTTATCAGAATTTTACTGCTATTTCAAACAAATCATAAAATCACATTCACGTAACTATCTAATTTCATGATAGTTATGCAGTTGGATAATATCTTGCTTATCCTATTTCTTGATAACATCCCATAATTGATGTCCAGGCATACTTTTTTGGCGCAATATGATGCGGTACCGGCAAAACGATTGGTCTACCCCGTCACAACATGTGTGCTATAGGAAGTATATTTGCTATTATCTGGACTTTTGCACTAAACACGACCCGCCTGTTTCCATTATGCTAATCCGTTGTTATCGGATGTTTTTGCCGCCCCTTTTTTTGATTTGTGGAAATTCTTTTTCAAGCAAAGTTATTTTTTCCTTAACGGAGAGCTTAGAGAAATCTTTTGATAGATTTTCTCTTATTTCTCTCATCATCTTCACCGAATCAAATTTCTTGGTTTTCATCTATAACCTCCCTGGGAGTCCTGATTTCTAAAATCTGATACCCTTCTCTAAGATTCACAGAATTAAACCCGCGAATCCTGTTTATGTTTACGATATGTTTAAAATTCCAACTTGCAACTATATCAATTCTTTCTATAGTAGCAATTGCAATATGCTCTGCATCCAATAGATAGTTTGCAGAAACAACCCTGTTTTCAATATATTTTTGAGCTAATTCTTCGGCTTCCTCGGTTAAGGTTACATATTCTATGGGCATAGGTTCACTTTAAAGAGATACGAAAGAAGGGGAACCTCCTATAAGGCCCTCGGCTCGATTAAGAGCCTTATCCCTTCGATGATCTGATTGACCCTGGCGAAGGACAATGTCCCTATCTTTTCTACAAGGTCGGCTTTATCAACAGTCACGATCTGAGATATATTTACGACACTCTGTTTTTTTAAATTGGCCTCACCCTTGGATAATAAGACATTTCCAGGGGCCTTTGCCCTTTTGAGATTTGATGTGAGGACGCAGACTACTACTGTATTTATTTTGCTTTGATTGAAAAGGTCGTTTTGTATAACCAGATGAGGATGCGTGTAGCCAGGCGCAGAACCCGAAGGTGTCCCTAAATCTACCCAGAAGATGTCTCCCTGCTTGATTACCATTTCTCAGCCTTAAGGAGTTTGGCGTGTCGTCTCTTGCCCTGCATTCTGATTCTTCTCTCCTCTTCTGTCTCGGCCTCTGAATATACTTCATTAAGGGTCTCAAGGATCTTTTCGTTTCTATGTTTTTCAATATAATCGCTCACAGCATCAGCAAAAACCTGACTCCTGGAGATATGTAATTCCGATGCCACTTCTTCAACCCTTTTAAATAGATCATCGGATATGGAAATAGCTGTTTTCATATACCTCCCCTTTTTTATAAGTAGTAATAATTATATAACAACTGGTATAACTCTTGTCAATACCCTGTATCCTCCTTGCCCACCCACGATACGATACTTTCAAGTTAGACCCAATGGCCTGGAATGCCCTCCTGCCCCTGCTAGTCGGCAGACAGGGCGAGGCAGGAATCTATCCTAAATATACATATAGAGGGAAGGTGAGCTAAGCTGAAACAATTGGACACGAAAGTTTGGTAAATACAAACTGGAGGTGTCAGAATGGAAAGAATCCCAAATGGGAAGTACACAAAGGAGTTTCGAGTAGAAGCAGTAGAAATAGCGACAGAAGGAGGGCTGTCTGTCCCTGAATCAGGACACAGGCTATCGGGAGCCCGAATTTTGGGCGATCAGGCGCAGCGACTAGTTCGAAGGTCCTTGTTGCTCAAACACCTCTGAGTCTATTACCCCACTGCAAACTCTAACTACGGGACCCCTCATAGCGGCTGCGAGGTTTTCCGAAAGAGTGATGTAGAGGATTCCGCCCGGCATATGTACAGCAACGGCTGAATCACAGAGACCGAGCTTGTGCGCAACGGCAGCAGATGCCGTACTACTGCTGCCTGACGCCAATGTGTAGCCAGCTCCCCTCTCCCATATCTCGATCTGGATATTGGATCGGTCGAGAATCTTCATAAACTGGACATTCGTCCGATTGGGAAAAAGGGAGTGCTTCTCCATCGGCGGCCCATACCGGCGAGCAATCTCGTCAGTCGGCTGTTCACAAAGGACGACACAGTGTGGGTTGCCGACAGTGGCGGCACAATACTCAAAGGTCCTGTCGAGGACAGTAATCTTCTCACGCAATACCTCCCGAGGACTACCGATAACGGGAATCTCAGTACTGAGAAAGCTGACTTTCCCCATTTCTACGGTCACGCTCTTTCCACCCCTTTCGACTCTACAGGTGACAGGGCCGCCAAGAGTCTCGACGGTGAAGGGAGACTCACCTACGATCCCTTCGTCCAGGAGAAAGCGGGAGAAAATGCGAAGACCGTTTCCACTCTTTTCTGCCTCGCTTCCATCAGGATTGAATATTCGGAGCCTAAAATCGCATACAGCGCTGTTGAGAGGACCTAGAAGAAGGCCGTCCGATCCCACACGATAGTTGCGATGGCAAATCCGCTCGATCGTAGCAGCTTGAATGTTTCCGTCAGAATCGCTTGAACGGATCACCAGATAATCATTGCCAAGGGCATGATACTTGGAAAATCTCATCTCTCTCCTTTGAACCAGTAATTATACAATTTTCCGACTTTATCAGAATTTTTCTGCCATTTCAAACAACTTATACAATCGCATTGACGTAACTATCTAATTTTATGGTAGTTATACGGTTGGATAATATTCCATTTTTCGTGCTTATCCTATTTCCTGATAACATCCCATGCCTAATATATTAGATATCTAGAAAATAATCTAATTTTCTTGACACATTCCTTTCCTTATTTTACGCATCCATTGAAGGAGGTTGGTATGATGAAAAAGAAAGTAGGTACGATCCTGGATGAAGAATTACTGTGGGAGGCAAAGAAGACCGCCATTAAAGAGAAAAAATCTCTAAGCCATCTATTGGAAGATGCGCTAAAAGGATATCTGGAAAAATCTGTGAAGGATAAAAGGAGTAAGGGCATAGTTCAGAGAACGCGAGGGATTATGAAATTAAGGCCGGGATATATGAAGGAGATAATGCAAGAGGAAGGGGTATATGACTCTTGAAGAGATCGAATCCGGCTCAAATCCCGGCATGGATTGCTGGTTAATGATTCCCTTATTGCAGCAATCATGGAGGAGGAGGGTATCCAAATAATGGCAACTAATGATGATGGGTTCTTAGATATAGAATGGATTAAGGCTTATAGGCCATCCGATTTAATCCTTGGCTGACGGGTAAAGCTTAAGAGATAGAAAAGGCGATAGAGAAGATAAAAAGGGCAGATATCAATAATCAAACTGATCACCTACTACTACACAAGTGTATGGCTCTACCCGAAGAAACACCCATATTCGTCTTTGTCCACAAGAGTAATAAAATCTTCAATCGTTCCCACTTCCGGGTTGGGTTCATAGCAATGCCACTTTAGGTCTGCCCTCTTCCAATAGATTCTCCAGATACGTTGAGTCTTAACATAAGTGGCCTTCGCAACGGGATGCTCCATTTTCTTTTCCGGCTCTCGCCACGCAGGACGCACTTCGAATATCTCAACACTTTGCCCGTCAACACGGAAGGCTAAATCCACCTGACTGCGGATATGCGGTGGTGGTCGCCGCTTCTCAATAAACTGGCCTACGACTTTCTCGTACTTCCTTATTTCGAATTCGCTAAATGCCATGACTCATTTACACATAACAGCAGATAACCTGTTTTAAAAAGCGACAGATTTTCAAAATCAGTGTTAATCCTATAGTTAGTTATACGTCCCCTAATAGGCCATTAAGTTATAAAGTAAAGTCCGTCCCCTTTATCAGTATGCAGGCCCGACATTTTAAGATTACTCTATGTTTGCGCTGACAATAGCGGCCATCTGCATCATGTTGATCGTCTGGCCTTCTTTCAGATTTGAAAGGTCAGTGACCTTGCCTGATTTGCTTTTGGATTTTGTGTTCTTAAAGATCGGGAGCAATTTAGCATCAGCCACAATGAACTTGCCTGCGTTCTCAGGCTTTCCATTTTCAGTCTTTGTCTGAAGTTTATTCGCTTTAATATAGTCCCATAGTTTTTTGGTGATCTCTGTCCTAGGAAGTTCTGTTGCTCCCAGAAACTCTGCCAACGTATTTTTCAGATTTACCGGTTTGCTCAATCCTTTTGCTTCTGCCATTTTTAACTCCTTCATAATTAGATTTACATTAATTATATCCGGGGGCAGATCTTCTGCCCATTTCACTTTCATCTAAATGGTTTTTAAAACCCCTATATAGATTAATTATTGCATTTTTTTGTTTTTTTATCACATAACCAGTAATTATACAGTTTCCCGACTTTATCAATCTTTTTTAACCATGTCAAGTAAAGTATAAAAATCAAATTGACATAACTATTTGATTTCATTATAGTTGCGAGGTTGGATAACATTATATTTTTCATGTTTAGCCTATTACTTGACAACATTCCATATTTGATATAGTGGCAGATATTTTGGCGCAATATGCAATATGATGCGGTACTGGCAAAGTGGTCAGTCCGCTTCGTCTTAAATATACCAAAGTTGATTCTTGATACTTTCTTTGGTTTGCAGTTCATGAAATTGTGCAACCCTTCGAGCCAAGTCGTATATATTTCTGCGAGTTGCTATTATGATACCGTAATGGTTTTTATCCTTTACGGGTAATTTGGCGGATAATTCTTCGAAAGAGGAGCTTGCTCTTTACCTATCGTGGCACGATAGGCAGAGGGATCTGATAGGCACCCTTAAGAAGGAGCTGTTCTTGTCCGTATGGGGGTTGTGACACGAATCGCAGTGGATCACACCTTTGAAGGTCCTCACCTGCAGGGCATCTATATATGGGTCCTTTGTATCTGTCCATTTAGGAACATCAAAATAACTGGATGTCGGACCGGTCGGCATTGTAACGCCATTATCATCCCTGTCAGGAATAGACCAATACCGGAACTGGCTTACAGTAGGGTTCTTTGAATCCAATACCCCATCCGGTCTCCTTGGATAAATCATAGTGGTAGGATGATCGAAGGGGTTCTTCCCGTCCAGTGCCTGGGCATCGAGCCTCGGTTCGAATACCTCACTGCCTGCTCTCGTCCCGCCCAGTCCATGGACATCCTTTGCAAGGACGCCATCGTGGCATGAGAGACAATCATATGACGGACCGAACGGCTTTATATCCCTCCCTTTTGTATCCGGGGAAAAGGGATACTCCGGATTGCTGTTGCCGGCCTTCTTGACCCATAGAGGAGGTGGAACTATATTTAGCTTCTCGCTCACAACCCCATTTGATTTTTCCTTTTTTATCTCCGAGTTAGGCATACCGGATGTGTGACAGACAATGCAGGCATCCTCTTTCTTAATGCCCATATTATGCTTTGTTGTGACAACATCATCGAAGATACCTGCTGCTGAGGACAGGGAAACAATTAATGTCAGTAGGATTAATATTGAAAGAGCTGATATAGAGACTAATCTATTCATTTACAACCTAATACAATATGACTTAAATTGGATGTATATTATCATAGATTATCTTGAGTGTCCAGTTTATGTATAAATATCAGATAACAGGAAAAGTTACTTAGAGATTGGTCTCTATTTTCACCGCACAGGACTTTAATTCAGCCATCTTGGCATATGGATCTAAAACATTATTGGTCAGCATGTTGGCAGCGGCCTCTGCAAAATGGAAGGGGATAAAGACCACCCCTTTCTGCACCCGATCCGTAACCTTTGCCTTTATCTTTATCTCACCCCTTCTTGAGACCACCTTTACCACCTGCATATCAGCTATGCCAAGCTCGCCTGCATCAGTAGGATTTACCTCAATATTTCCTTCGGGGACAGCTGCCGAGATCCCTTTAGACCTTCTTGTCATAGTCCCTGTATGGAAATGGAACAACATCCTGCCTGTCGTCAGGATGAATGGATACTTATCATCCGGTAATTCGGCAGAGGGCATAAACTCAACAGCATGAAACTTTGCCCTGCCTCTTGGAAAACCATCTTTATAAAGGAACTTAGTGCCTGGATGATCTGTAGTAGGACATGGCCACTGTATCCCTAGCTTTTCTATTCTACTGTATGTAATGCCGGTTACTGCAGGCCAGAGGGACCTTATCTCATCCCATACTGCCTCTTGAGATCCATTATTCATCTTATATCCAATCTTCTCGGAAAGCATTTTAATTATATCAAGGTCTTCCCTGCCCTCACCAAGGGGTGTTATTGCCTGCCTGAGCCTCTGTACGCGCCTGTCTGTGTTTATATATGTACCATTTTTTTCTGCGAAAGAGACACCTGGAAGCACAACATGCGCCATCTCTGCTGTGTCGGAATAGAAGATATCCTGGACAATAAGAAGATCCAGCTTTGCTAGCGCCTTTTTTGTATGGTTAAAATCAGGATCAGAGATCAGAGGGTTTTCACCCATTATATACATGGCCCGGATATGTTTTTTATCATCCGGGGATAGGACTGAATTTACCATCTCCGTTGAAAAAAGACCGGGTTTCTCGTTTAAGGAAACGCCCCAGGCATCCTCAAATTTTTTCCTGGCTGCCGGATCATCCACTTTTTGATATCCTGGATATACATTAGGAAGCGCGCCTAAATCGCATGCACCCTGAACATTATTCTGCCCTCTCAACGGATTTACCCCTGTCCCTTCTTTTCCAATATGTCCTGTCATTAGCGCCAGATTAGCAAGGGCAAGGACGGTCTCTGTGCCTGTCGTATGCTGTGTTATGCCCATCCCATAGAAAATACTGCCCCTTTTGGCGCTACCATAAATTCTGGCTGCCTTGATGATCTTGTCTTTTGGCACACCGGTTAACTTTTCTACAAGTTCAGGTGTATATCTGCCGATCGCGGCCTTGAAGGCATCATAATTTTCTGTCTTCGCTTCTATAAATTCAGGATTTATAAGTCCTTCGTTTAGCATTACATGTGCCAGGCCATTTAAAAGCGCACTATTTGTCCCTGGACGCAGCGGAAGCCAGACGGTTGCAAATTTAACAAGTTCGATCTTCCTGGGATCTGCCACAATCAGCTTGGCGCCTTTTTCTCTGACCGCTTTTTTTAGTTTTAATGCCGCTACCGGATGTGCCTCTATAGTATTAGACCCGATCACAAATATCGCATCTGACAGAAGGAAATCGTCAGTAGAATTAGTCATGGCACCAGTTCCAAGTGACATCCCGAGGCCTATTGTAGATGGTGAGTGGCAAAGCCTTGCACAATGGTCCACATTATTTGTACCTATAACCGCTCTCATAAACTTCTGAAAGAGGTAGTTCTCCTCATTAGTACATTTGGCAGATGACAGACCTCCTATTGAGTCCGGACCATATTCCTCTTTAATCTCTTTGAGTCTCCTTGTAACAAAGTCTAGGGCCTCTTCCCAGCCGACCTCCACAAAGCTCCCATTTTTTTTCAAAAGCGGGGTTGTTATCCTTTTTTCCTTTTTTAGAGAAGGCACGGTAAGCCTGTCAGGGTGGTTTATAAAATCTAACCCGAACTTCCCCTTTACGCATAATGTCCCATAGTTTGAGGGGTTTTCCAGGCTTGGTGTGACCTTCAATACCTTATTATCCCTGACATGGAGGGTGATACCGCACCCTACACCACAATAACCGCATATCGTCTCTACCTTCTTTGCATCCCAGATCCTCCCGCATCCACTGGACATCTTTTCCGTCAGGGAGCCTGTTGGACATACATCAACGCAATTGCCGCAGAATTCGCAATCAAGCACAGAATCGAATAGAGTTGTTACCTTTGTATTAAATCCCCTACCGGCAAAACAGTATGCATTTACACCCCTTATTTCATCGCATGCCCTTACACACCTGCCGCACTGGATACACTTATCAAACTCCCTCACAATGAAGGGGTTTACATCCTCTGTCTTCTCCCGCCTCCTTGCCCCTGTAAATCGGTTCTCTTTTATCCCATATATATATGCAAGCTCCTGAAGTCTGCACGCACCATTCTTTTCGCAGGTAAGACAATCATTCGGGTGGTCTGAAAGAAGCAGCTCTATCATATCCCTCTGGAGCTTCTTTATCCTCTCGCTGTCAGTCTTTACAGAGATACCATCAGATACCTTTGCATAACATGATGCTACAGGTCTCGGGTTCCCCTCCACCTCTACCAGGCAGACCCTGCATCCCCCGAAGACAGAGGTCTTAAATAAAGATGTCTTGTCCTCATCGCAGAGCGAGGGTATAAAGATATTAGATCTTCTTGCCGCTTCAAGAATGCTGATCTCCTCTGGGACAACTATCTCTTTGCCATCTATCTTGATACTTATCATAGTGTTACCCTTACCTCTTTAATGCCTCTTCGACCCTTTCTTCCCTTAATATTACAGATTCCAGGCTTACATTTACCTGCCAGGTGCTCCTTAAATTCTTTATTGAAATGTCTGATCAGAGAGACAACAGGATTCGGGGCCGACTGACCCAGACCGCATATTGAGGCATCTACCAAATCTATGGTCAGCGCCTCGAATAGCTGCCTGTGCTCCTCTCTCCCCTTTCCCACTGATACATCCTCCAGCATCTCAAGCATCCTCTTAGTCCCGATCCTGCATGGCGTACACTTCCCGCACGACTCATGGTAGTAGAACTCCATTAGCCTT
>CAYZUL010000082.1:0-12759 GCA_964481895.1 uncultured Nitrospirota bacterium
AACTCCCCCTTCCCCCTCTTTGCCAAAGAGGGGGATAAGAGGGGGCGTTGGGGACGAATCGGAGTTAGAAAAGGGATTTCCGGGTGAAAGAGACGATGAGAGTAGATCCCACAAGAGTGGGATAACTATGACACACTTAGGTCCCCTGCTTGGCGAGATATCCGAGATAAGAGAGGATGTAAGATCGCTTATAAAGCTCTGTTCTTCTCCTGACCAGGAAAGGGATGATGAAGCCATTAAAGAGGAGATATCCCAGATAAGTACAATGATGGCAAGGCTTACCAGAGAGACAGGAGGGGCATCTCTCCTGCACCTCCACAAAAACTTCCTTGCTCTGCACAGGAGACTTTTAACAGGCAATGTTGATGAGCAGATTTCCGCAAGATTGATCGAGGCTGCCAGTAAAAAGATTAAGAAAGATGAGGCAGAAGATAAGGAGCTTATCAAAGAAAGGCTTTCAGGCATATTAACCAGAAACATAAATGTAACCGGACCGATCTTGAACAAGGAGAAGGAGAGAAAGCTGGCGCTCTTTATGGGACCTACCGGCGTCGGAAAGACAACGACTATCGCCAAGCTTGCCGCTCATTATGCTATTAAGGAGAAAAAGAGGGTAAGCCTTATTACCCTTGATACATACAGGATCGGGGCCATTGAGCAGCTAAAGATTTATGCCAAGATAATCGGCCTCTCTGTTGATATAGCCTTTTCCGGCAGAGAATTGGCTGATCTGGTAAAGGTTGATGACGCCGATCTTATCCTCATAGATACTGCCGGAAGGAGCCAGAGGGACAGGCTCCAGATGTCTGAATTACGGGAGGTCTTCAAATATAATATCCCCATTGAAACATACCTCCTCCTCTCCGCGACCACCAAGGAGAGGGATCTAAACGACATAATTGAGAACTTCAAGACATTGCCTGTGGACAGGCTTATCTTCACCAAGCTGGATGAGACCACAACATTTGGGCCGCTCCTAAATACCATGGTAAAGGCAAAAAAACCAATTGCGTATCTTACTGCAGGACAGAGGGTCCCCGAGGATATAGAGGTAGCGACACCCAAAAAGATTACAGACCTGATACTTGGCAATAAGGAGGCATAACTTTATGGACCAGGCAGCAACGCTGAGGAGGATTACTGATCCTGACAGCAAAAGAGAAATCAGAGTAATGGCGATCACAAGCGGAAAGGGCGGTGTTGGAAAGACGAATGTGGTAGCCAACCTGGCCATTGCATTGTCAAGGATGGGCAAGAAGGTACTGATTCTGGACGCAGACCTTGGACTCGGGAATATTGACATCCTTCTCGGCCTTGCCCCGAGATATAATCTAAGACATCTGCTTTCAGGGGAAAAGTCGGTCTCGGATATCATGATCGAAGGCCCATCGGGCATATTTATCCTGCCTGCAAGCTCAGGTTTCGAGGAATTAACGGCCCTGTCTATGGAGCAGCAGCTAAACCTGCTATCAGCAATAGAAAAGGTCAGCGACCGGATAGATATACTCCTGATAGATACAGGGGCCGGCATATCATCCAATGTCATCTATTTTAATCTTGTTGCCCAGGATATTATAGTGGTCGTATCGCCTGAGCCTACATCGATTACTGATGCATATGCACTGATGAAAATCCTTTCAGTAAGGCATAACGAGAAGAGGTTCAGGCTCCTTGTAAATCTGGCAAAGACCCCTCAGCAGGCAAAGGATGTATACAGAAGATTAAGTATCGTTGCCGACAGGTTTCTAAATATCTCCATAGATTATCTCGGAGACATTCCCCTTGATGACCATCTTCCCCTTGCAGTCTGTCAGCAGAAAGCGGCATTTGAGCTTTTTCCGGACTCAAGGGCAAGCAAGGCCTTCGTGGGCCTGGCAAGACAGATATCCGCGCTTCCGATGCCGGAATCCCCCAAGGGGAATATCCAGTTCTTACAGTACAAACAGATAGGGCGATAAGTATATGGCAAATCAGAAGGCAATGAGGGCATCAGGACAAATCGGGGGGCTCCTTGATGATAAAGAGCAGACCATAAAGGAGTTTGCCCCTATCATCAAATATATGGCCTACAGACTCTCATACCGGCTCCCCCCGGACCTGGATGTCGATGATCTGATCAACGCCGGGGTAATCGGGCTTTTGGATGCTATTGAAAAATATGACCCCTCAAAGGAGACCATGTTTAAGACCTACGCTGAATTCAGGGTCAGGGGCGCCATGCTGGACGAAATAAGGTCCATGGACTGGGTACCAAGATCTGTAAGGGAAAAGATTGCCGTCATTCAGAGGGCTTATTATCAGATGGGAAAAGATCTTGGCAGGCCAGCCTCTGAAGAAGAGGTGGCAAGATCGCTCGATATGGATCTGAACGAATTCCACGACCTCTTATTCCAGGCAAAAGGTACCATCCTTATCCGTACCGAGGATATCAGGGTCCACACAGACAATGAAGATGCAACCTTTGACTCTATTGCAGATAACAATGCGGTCAATCCACTTTCAACCCTTTTAGCAACGGATACAAGCAGGTTCCTGGGAGAGGCAATAGATCAGCTCCCTGAGAGGGAAAAACAGGTTATTTCATTATATTATTATGACGAACTGACCATGAAGGAGATAGGGAAGGTGTTGGGAATTACCGAATCGCGGGTATCACAGCTCCGCACCCAGGCCATCCTGAGACTCAAAGGCCATCTCGCAAGTGAACAGGTCAGCAAGTAGGTACCCGCATGTATCTATTGGAGGGGGCGACGCAAGCCCCTATAATATTCTAAGGAGGAAGATAGATGCCTGATTTAAAGATGAAGATCCTTGTTGTAGATGACTTTTCCACAATGAGGAGGATAGTAAAAAACATATTAAAACAGCTCGGCTATTCAAATATTGAAGAGGCTGAGGACGGGAATACCGCACTGACCAGGTTGAAACTGGATATGTATGGCCTGGTAATATCAGACTGGAATATGCCGAATATGACAGGCATAGAGCTTTTGAAAAATATGAGGTCCGATAGTGCATTAAAGGATATTCCCGTACTGATGGTCACAGCAGAGGCAAAGCAGGAAAATGTAATAGCGGCGATACAATCAGGTGTAAATAATTATATAGTAAAACCTTTCACAGCAGAGGTCTTAAAAGAGAAGATAGACAAGATTTTTGATAAGGTATAAGGTTTGAGGAGGAAAAATGTCTGAGACCAACGAAGAGAAGATGAGTGATAGAAATGACGGAGTCAGGGAACTCCTGGATGTGACTCGATCAATGGCAAATGGCGACTTCAGCAGGGAAATAGAATCTGATCTTTACGGGGAGCTTGGAGAGCTGGCCAGATACATCAACATAACCTTCAAGAAGCTCCAAACCCTCGAACCGAATATAAAACTCAGCTCCGAGAAAATACCTATGGCCACGTCCCAGCTGTCCGACATAACAAGGGCAACAGAAGAGGCAACTAACAGGATACTGGAGCTTACAGAAAAGGTGCTAGATAACCACGACCTGATATCTTCTGGCATTGAAAGGGTTAAAGCTTTTGATAGATTGGACAAAACCAATATCGGAGAGCTAGACAAGCTCATATCAGATAATAAAGAAAGCCTGATTGAGATCATAACATGCCTGTCATTTCAGGACCTAACCGGACAAAAGATTAATAAAATAATGGTGATGATGCGGGATGTGGAATCCAGGATATTGGAGCTTATCGTAACCTTTGGTCTCAAGGCAAAAAATAAAGAGACGAGTATGGACGGTGTAACCTCGCCACTACTTAATGAACTTAAAAAACCCGTCTCTGATGACCTCAAGCAGGATCTTGTGGATGATATGCTTAAGAGGTTTGGCTTTTAATACAAAGTCACATTCAAATCCCCCTTCATACCCCTTTGCTAAAGGGGGAACAAATATTCCCCTCTTTGGAAAACCTGCCTGCCGGCAGGAAGGGAGGGGGATGGTCGCTCCCCTGCAGCAGGTGTAGAAGGCAGTTCACAGCGAGCGGATGCGAGCATGAGGGGGAGGCTCCATCCGGCTTTGCCGGTGGAGGGGGCGACGCAAGCCCCTTTAATAGAGGCGCTATAAGGGATATTCTACAGCCACCTCATTGCCGGATCCAAGATATTCTACTTTAGAGCATAGGCTTTTAACCACGTGGTTCCCTTTATGGAAAGGAGGTATGCCATTCCCGCTATGCGGGTCCATTTTTTGGCCATCCAGGTAACGACACTGTTCTGATTCTTCATTGTAATTAAAGCCGTCCCCGCTATCTTTGACATGAATTCGCAACATCTTATTACCATTTATCTCAACCTGCTCTATCTCTATATTGATATACCCCTGATCCAGGAATGCCAGACGCTCCTCCCGCTGACTTAAATATTCATCAAAACCCCCTGACTGTAGCTTAATACTGGAATCCAGCCCCAGAAGTCCATGCTCCAGTGCATTATTGTATAGTTCAGATATGACTACTGAGATCAGGCCGCTGACAGACCTACTTATATTCATCAGATGTAACCAATCTAAGGAGAGTTGCAATATATTTAAGGATCTTATTTTTTCAGGGCCTAAATGGAATGAGAGCCCCCAGTCGATGAATCCTTCTATCCCTTTAGCTTTTCCTTTGGCCTTTTCGACAACAAGTTGCGGCCTCGGCCTTTCGGAAACCCTGACCAAAGGACAGTTTATCATGAGCAAGGAAATATCATCCTGACCCGGCCTTCCACCCAGGTGCCTGCTGACCGACTTAACCAGCGTAGAGAATCGATCTTTCATCTGGACATGACTTAAAACCTGAAACATATTCTCGCTGCCGAATGCCCTCCCCTCCGGGTCCTCAGCCTCTAGGAGCCCATCAGAGTATATAATCAATTGGCCTGGCTCCTCCCACTGAAACACCTCTGTCTCACCATTAAAATCATCCTTGCTTAATATTCCCAAAGGAAGATGTCTTGACTTCCAATGATGTAATATTTCGCCCCTTTGACCCATAAAAACTGCCGGCGGGCTGCCTCCATTCCAAACCTTAATACTCCTGCCCCGCAGATCAACAGAGACAAGCACAGCAGCAATATGACAGCCCGTAGGCATCTGGGCGTGAATCCTCCAATTCAGCTCCTCGGCAATCCCTTCAATGGGGCATCCCTTATCGCTCATGGCATAAAAGATCTGCATGATAGGCAGAACAGTTAAGGCCGCGGAAAGCCCGTGCCCTGCTGCATCAGCCAGAATAGCATATATATTGTTGGAGTAAGCACGGGTTACGGCAATCAGATCACCGCTAAAATTATTTGCAGGCATGATCCAGTGCTGTGTCAAATCCTTATCTATATCGCCAAGATGGATGATCTTATCCATGACACGCTTGGCCAGGCCCATCTCTTCTTCAAACCTGTGATAGTGTTGTTCTGCATTTCTTATGCTTTCACCCAGGACAAGCTGCATCTCGAAAATACGCTGCATAAACTTAATTTTCTGATCAAGGATAGGGATATTTATTGGGGGAATTAAGTAATCATCCGCATCGCTTTCAATCCATCTTCTTACCTCCTCCTCTCCATTTAACGGCGCTACCAGAATTATAGGGACCCAGCGTCCTCCACAATAGGCCTTAATCCTCGATGCAGCTTCATATCCATCTATCACCGGCATTATGCTGTTCATTAACACCAGGTCCGGAGATTCAGAGGAAAAGAGATCGATGGCCTCAGCCCCGTTTTTGGCCGTAAGAACAGAGAGACCCAATTTATTGCAGTGTTCAGCCAGAGGCTTCAGACTCAATTCCGTATCATCCGCAATAAGTATTTTCATATGTTGAGGATCTTCAAACCTTTCATCTTATTGGAAATAATTTATTAAAATTGGCCACCTCCAATATTTGCAGGACTGTCCCACGACAATTCGCCAGGGATACCTTCTTATTAGCTGCGGCAGCCTTCTCTTTAAAGAGCAGCAGCATGCCTAAGGCAGAGCTGTCTATATAATCTACACCGGCCAGATTCACCTCCAGTTCAGTCACACTTTTTCTTATAATGGCCTCTTCATAAGCGCTCCGAAATTCCCTGTGTGAATTAAAATCGAATCGTCCAGCCAAGCTAATTGTAACCTTGTCATCATTTATTTGAACATTGATCTTTATTCCCATAGACCCTCCTCTCCGAAATATTCCGGTTTTATTCCTGGATCATTTGATATGTATCTCTGCATCGGTGATCGATATATGTCAATATGGCAGCAGGGATCTCTGATAGAGACAAGGTTTTGTCTACCCCGCCCAGTTTTATCGCCTCCTTCGGCATGCCAAAGACCACACAGCTCGCCTCATCCTGGGCAAGGTTGTATGCACCGGCCCGCCTCATCTCGAGCATACCTTCGGCACCATCCTTACCCATGCCTGTTAATATGATGCCTATAGCATTATTGCCGGCGTATCTAGCCACCGAGCGAAAAAGGACATCGACTGAAGGCCGGCATCTATTTACTGATGATTCCTGGTTGATTCCAACATGATACCGTGCCCCGCTCCGGGCAAGCGTCATATGATAATTACCTGGGGCAATGAGGGCCTGACCCAGAATAACACTATCGCCATCAGAAGCCTCTTTAACTGTGATCTGGCAGATTTCGTTTAATCTATTGGCAAAGGCATTAGTAAATTTCTCCGGCATATGCTGGGTTATGAGGATCGGAGGAAAGTTGGCCGGTAATACCTCCAGGAGTTCCCTAATGGCCTCTGTCCCGCCAGTGGATGCACCAACAGCAATAACAGTATCTGTCGTCCTTAACATCTTGGAGATCTGGAGCTGAGACTTAGTCGCAGTTACACTGGTAACCAAAGGCCTCATCTTAGCAAGCCTGGCCTGGGCTGCTCCCTTTACCTTGAAGATCAGTTCCTGCGCCTGTTCTTCCATTCCTCCCTGCATATCAAATTTAGGTTTGGTAAAAAAATCTACTGCCCCGAGCTCAAGCGCACGGAGGGTTGTTTGGCAGCCGGCTTCGGTAAGGGAACTTACCATGACTACAGGCATCGGCCTGACGGCCATGAGCTTTTCGAGAAAGGTCAGTCCATCCATCTTAGGCATCTCTACGTCTAGTGTCAAGACATCAGGGCTTACTGCCTTGATCTTATCCCTGGCGATGTAAGGATCCGGTGCAGTGCCGATCACCTCTATATCATGATCACTTGATAGTATAGCGGTCAAGAGCCGGCGCATAAGAGCTGAATCGTCTACAATTAATACGCGGATTTTGCCCATTCCACAAACCTTAACATAAACATAAAATTGTTTATTCCCTAAAACAACGTTACTTCCCCTTCTGCCTTTTGCGTTTGCAATACCTTCTGATATTGCTTCTCCCTCTCAAAGATTGTACGGTTTTTGATCTTTTCGATCCTCTTCAGTAAGACCTTTCCAGATTCCGTGAAATAATAAATCTTCCTTGGATAGATATCGCCAACGTCGACCTTGTCCGGCATAAGCCCTTCCATGCCGAGATAATCCATAACCCATGAGGTATTATTTGCCCCGACATCGTTTGCGCCTTTATAGATCTTAGCGCCGCCAAAGACCTTCACCTCAAACCGGTTTCTATGTCCTCCCATTTTCATAATATCGTTAATAAGGAGTTCCATTGCATAACTGCCGTATCGCGCCGATTTTCCCCAGGAATCATCTTTGCCGTTTCCGTTTGGCGCCGGAAGCATGAAATGGTTCATTCCTCCGATATTAAGTATAGGGTCGCGGATACATACCGATATGCAAGAGCCCAGAACTGTATAGATAATAATCTGATCCCGGCTCACGAAATATTCACCCGGCATGATAACAGCGATTTCATGCGGAAACCTCTCATCACGCATCCTCCTAATATGCCCAAAATGTTCAAAAGTTACATGGGACACTATCATTAACCATCTTTCCTGTATATCGTCGGCTGTATATATCTAAAGTGATGTTCTATCCATTGAATGCTCTCCGAGTGCCCGATAAATAGATAGCCTCCCGGCTTGAGATGATTGTAAAATCTGTGTATCAGTCGTTCCTGCGTCGGTCTGTCAAAGTAGATCATTACATTACGACAGAAGATGACATCCAGAGGGGTTTTAATGGGATATCTTTCATCCATCAGATTGATCCGCTGGAATACGATCATGCTGCTTAGATGCGGCTTGACCTTTACCTTCCCGATATTTCCTCCAATTCCATTTACAAAATTACGCCTGATAACCCCTGGTGTCAGGTTTTTCACGCGTTCGATCTCATAAATGCCGGATGCAGCCTTGGTCAGGACGCGTGTTGAAAGGTCGGAAGCCAGTATTTTGCAATCCCATTGGGCAGGAAAACTCATGCCATCATATAATGTTATTGCAATGCTATAAGGTTCTTCTCCGGAAGAACAGCCTGCAGACCAAATCCGGACATTCTTCGTTTCCTGGTGTTCCGGAAGGAGATGATTATGCATGAACTCGAAATGTTTGGGCTCACGAAAGAAATCGGTCTTATTTGTTGAGATAAGGTCCAGCATGTGAGTAAATTCTTTATCTTCCAAAGGGTAGCGACCGTCCCACTCGACCACACGCTCATAATATGCCTTAAAGGTTTTAAGCCCCAATTCCCGGAGGCGCTTTGATAGTCTTGATACAAGCAGGGCCTTTTTATTCGCAGAAAGCGCAATGCCGGACTCTTGATAAACCAGCCTGCGAAAGCGCTGGAATTCCTCATCTGTCATGGCATAGTCCATTTTCTTAACGGTCTCCTACCCCCACCCTTCCCTCTCCCCTATTAGTAGGAGGGGTGGGGAGAGGGTTGATGGCTGGCTCTTCTTAAAACTCCTCAAAGCTCTCTTGCTTATCTTGATGGCCATTGCCACCTCTTACCTCAGCTTTTTTCACGCCTGCCAATGCCATCTGATACTCCTTCTCATGTCCATTGCCATGACTTATTCCCACCATTTCTTTATCCCCGGTAAACCTCTTTGTCGGCTGAGTATAGGTCATAGGCTTATGGCCTGACATAGCCGTATGTTTTGTAGTCACTAATGACTTATGTGCAGCCATCGTGCGGGCCTTCTGTGCCTCTGTTTGATAGGCTTGTCTTCCATCTTCTGAGATCTTAAAGAACTCGACAAACTGGAGTAACTCCGCTGCCTGCTGCTGCAAGTTTTCGGATGAGGTGGCGATCTCTTCAACAAGGGCTGCGTTCTGCTGTGTTGTATCGTCCATCTGCATTATCGCCTTGTTTGTCTGATCAATTCCGCTTGCCTGCTCCTGAGATGCGGCGTTGATCTCTGCAATTATGTCTGCTACACGCTTAACTGATTCAACGATCTCTTCAAGTGTTTTTCCAGACTGATTTACCATCTCGCTTCCCTCGGAAACCTTCTGAACAGATTCATTTATCAATGTCTTGATCTCCTTTGCCGCGGTAGCAGAGCGCTGCGCAAGATTTCGAACCTCACCTGCGACTACCGCAAACCCCCTGCCATGCTCACCTGCCCGTGCTGCTTCAACAGCGGCATTTAAGGCGAGAAGATTCGTCTGGAAGGCGATTTCATCTATTACTGTAATTATATCGGCTATCTTCTTGCTGCTCTTTGTAACCTCACCTATTGCATCTACTGCCTGGGCCGTGACCTTGCCTCCTTTTTCTGCAATGCCCCGTGCGGTAAGGGCCAACTGGTTTGCCTGCTTGGCATTATCCGCATTCTGCTTCACCGTAGAGGTCATCTCTTCCATGGAAGACGAGGTCTCCTCAAGGGCGCTCGCCTGCTCGGATGTACGCTGCGATAGATCCTGATTCCCGCTGCTGATCTGCCCGGAGGCTGCCGATACATTTTCTGCCCCCTGGCGCACCTGATTCACAACCTGGGCCAGGTTTTCCAACATTGTGTTAAATGCCTGGCCGGTCTGCCCTATCTCGTCCTGGTTTTTAACTTCGACGCGCAGAGTGAGGTCGCCTTTGCTTGCACCTTCAGTAGCTGCCCTTAGCCGGACAATAGGTCCCAGAACCTGATTGCGGATGAGGGTGAAGAGGGTAACGATCATTATTGCTGCAATGCCGAAGATCCCCATATACAATATATTGACATCGCGGTCTATCTTTGCCATAGCCTTGTCTATCGGGATCTGTACAGAAAGGGCGCCGATCATCTGACCTACCTGTGTGCCGGCATGACAGGAGACGCATGCCTCGGAACTAGCCCTGTCCGGAGTGGCCCGTCGGTACATCAGTGTCCCGTTAACAGGCTCAACCCTTGCAAAATCCTCCGACCCTCCCTGAAGTGTCTTGATCGCATCTTCTTCGAAGTGATCTTTCGGGCCGTTGGCCGGATTCAATGGCGTTCGGCTGATCATCCGGGCGGTATATACCCCTTTTTTGGAGAGTTCCTCTGCAATTTCACGTGTTGCTGTGGCGGGCAAAGGGATCGTATCCGGTGCGCTATGATCCATAGCTGCCTTCATCCCTGCGGCCTTTGCCTTTACAACATAATTTATTGTAATATATTCGCGCATAACCTCGATCTGTTTTTGGATGACCTCAGCACGTTCTGCTACCCTCTTAAGCAGATCTCCGCGCATCTGGCTGGCGAGCCAGTATGCGCCGATTCCCAAAATAATTCCTATAGTAATTACCGTGACCCCCATCACTTTAGGTCCTAGGCGCATCGTCTTTATCCTGAACATTGTTCCCCCCTCCTTTTTATTAATTATTAAAAGAATTAAATTTCCAATTAAGCATTTTCCATCACTTGTGGAATGGATTTAGCCACATCCTCGATCTCAGATAGAACACGATCAATATCAAGCAGGGCAACCAGCATCTCTCCGCACTTGCCGATTCCGCTGATGAAGCTCACATCAACCGAAGCCCCAAACCGCGGCGGCGGCTGAATCTCCTTCCTGGGGATATTTAATACATCCGAAACCCCATCCACTATGATCCCCACGACGCGGTCCAACACCACGACCACCACAATCACCGTAAAACGGGTATAGTCAATCCGCTCCATCCCGAATTTAGTCCGAAGATCCACAATCGGCACAATCGTGCCCCGCAAGTTCAGCACCCCCTTTATATACTCCGGCGTATTGGGGATGCGGGTCACTGCGGTATATCCCTTGATCTCCTGTACGCGGAGGATTTCAATCCCATAATGCTCCTCCCCAAGTATAAATGTAAGATACTGACATCCTTCTGTGGAAAAACCCATCTGTTGATCTATCTCAGGGGAGCGACCATCCCCCTCCACCGGCACAGCCGGATGGAGCCTCCCCCTCCCTACGCTCGACTCCGCTCGCTGTAATACTGCTGCAACTGCCTCTGTTTCAGTAGCCATTGACACCTCCTTAATTTTTAAACTGCAGGGGCGTATTGCAATACGCCCCTGCTCGCCAATATGAGAAGGCCCCCAATATCCAAAATAAAGGCCACCTGGCCGTCTCCAAGGATGGTTGCCCCTGCAATACCATCCACCCTTTGAAAGTTCTGCTCGAGGCTCTTGATCACTACTTGTTGCTGCCCAAGCAGTTCATCCACCATGATAGCCACGCGCTCACCTCCTGCTTCTACAATAACGAGAACCGCCTGTGCAGGATCGGTGAAATCAGAAATAATCCCAAAAAGAAGGTAAAGCCTCACAATCTTCACATATTCGCCGCGAACCTCCACCACCTCCCCCTTTCCAACAATCGTCTTGACCTCGGATCCCTTCGGACGGATCGATTCGATGATGGAGATCAGCGGCAGAATATAGACCTCATGTCCCACCCGGACTATCATCCCTTCAATAATCGCCAGGGTTAAGGGTAAGCGGACAATAAATTTGCTGCCACAGCGCTGTTTAGACTGAATCTCCACACGCCCACCCATTGCCAGGACATTCTTTTTTACCACGTCCATGCCGACGCCCCGACCGGAGACATCAGTAACTACCTCGGCAGTGGAAAATCCGGGTGCAAAGATCAGTTGCCAGACCTCTTGATCGGACATTGATTCGCTCACCGGCAGACCCCGCTCCATTGCCTTGGCCAGGATCTTTTCGCGGTTAAGGCCGGCGCCATCGTCGCTTACCTCAATGATTACGTTCCCTCCTTGATGAGAGGCACGCAATGTGATAATCCCTCTTGGGTCTTTATCTGCGGCAATCCGCTCATCAGGAGATTCAATCCCATGATCAAGGCTATTTCGAACAAGGTGAGTCAGAGGGTCAACTAGCTTTTCGATCAGGCCCTTGTCAAGCTCCGTATCGTCACCTATGGTCTTTAGTTCGACCTGTTTGTTGAGCTTTATGGCCATGTCCCTTACGAGACGGGGAAATCGGCCAAAGGCAACGCTTATAGGCAGCATGCGGATTCCCATCACGCTTTCCTGCAAGTCACGGGTATTGCGCTCAAGTTGAGCCAACCCGTTTTGGAGCTTTTCGTAAACCGCCGGATCAACTTGTGCACCAGTCTGCGCTAACATGGCCTGGGTGATCACCAGTTCGCCTATCTGATTGATCAATTGATCGACCTTCTTTACGCTGACGCGTATAGAGGAGACATCCGCCTGTGATTTATATACAGATCTATCAGATGCACGCCGCCCAGCCAGCTCTATATCAGCATCCGGGCTATCTGTCGCCCTCCTGCCACTATTTTCCTTAGATCTTTTTTCTGTATCACTATCTGAATAAATCTCCTCAAAGAATCCATATCCTGGGTCTATTACAGGGGCTTGCGTCGCCCCCTCCAAAGGCAAAGCCTTTGGAGCCTCCCCCTCAACG
>CAYZUL010000083.1:0-12255 GCA_964481895.1 uncultured Nitrospirota bacterium
GTACCATCTTAAGGTATAAAAAGGTCTCGCCAGTCGTTCCTGCGGAATGGGTCAGTGAGTAGGAATTAAAGGAATTAAAGGGGACGGTTCGTGTGCCAAGAGTAATGCTCAATCCCTACTATGAGGTGAGAGACCTCTCATGGTAAGAGACCACAAGCCATGTAGCTTGGGTAGCATGGGTAAGGAAACTGAAGCCATGAAGCCCTACCGACAAAGCCTGCATAAGGCAGGTGAGCAAATCAGCGGGTTGTAACGCAAGTGAACCCACAGATAGCCTCGTTACCTATTATTATGGTGGCCGAGCCCCTAAAACCGTGGGCGAAGGCAGTATCCTTGACTGCAGGAGTGGTTAAAAGTAGTCAGAGACACCATCGGGGTAATAGGGACGACACGTTGGTAAAGAGGGATTGGGAAACTTGGGAGACCCTACCCTGTCAACTTTCCTTATTTAGGGGAGAGTTTAAAACCGAACCCTATAAGGCAGAGCCGAAAAGGGTAAGGGGCAGGGAGGGAGTCGGAGCAGCCCATAGTAGTGAGGACTATCGGGACAACACAACCCGATATAGCGAAGGGGCTGCGGTTCAACCTATGCCTGTGTTGCAGGGAGGGGCGTCCGATTGCCGAAAGGCTACCAACGGACACATAAAAGCTCAGGAACTGCAACGCAGGCTCTACCTCAAGAGTAAGCGAGAAAGGAGGTGTCGTTACTACAGCTTATACGACAAGGTCTGCCACATAGACATCCTGATGGAGGCATGGCAGAGGGTCAAGAAGAACCGAGGGGCAAGTGGAGTAGATGGTCAGGGGATAAAAGAGACAGAAGATAAGGTAGGGGTAGATGAGTTTCTAAAAGGGATACACGAGGAACTCAAAGGAAAGACATACCGCCCCCAACCAATACGCAGGGTATACATCCCCAAGCCCAACTTCGATGAGAGACCATTAGGAATTCCCACCATTAGAGATAGGGTAGTGCAGATGGCAGTCAAGATAGTCATTGAGCCCATCTTTGAAGCAGACTTCTGTAACACATCCTATGGATTCAGACCCAAGAGAAACGCCCATCAAGCGATAGAAGCAGTCAGGAAGCACATCACCTTCGGGAAGAAGAAGGTTATAGACATAGGCATTGCCAAATACTTTGACACCATACCCCACGATAGACTCCTTAAGAAGGTAGCAGAGAGGATAGCAGACAAGAACATACTCAAGCTCATCAAGAACTGGTTAAAGGCAGGAGTGATGGAAGAAGGGAAGGTAACAGGAAATGAGATAGGCACACCGCAAGGCGGAGTCATCTCACCCCTGCTTGCCAACATCTACCTTAACCATTTAGACAAGAGGTGGGAATAAGATGGGATAGAGAAGAAGGTAGGGGCTGTTCTTGTCAGATACGCTGATGACCTTATAGTGGTTAGTGGACACAGTGAGATATGGCTATACCGAAAGCTTAAGGGGATACTGGAAGGGGAGTTGGGGTTAAAGATAAACGAAGACAAGAGCAAGGCGGTAGATGTCGAGAAAGATGGTGTAAGGTTTCTTGGGTTTGAGATAAAGCGGGTGAGGAGCAGGAGGAGTGGGAACAAATATGCCATGTGCTATCCGAGCAAAAAGGCGATGACAGGTATATACGAGAAGATAAGGAGAATAGTCAACCCCCGAATGCCCATTAAAGCAGAAGATATGATAAAGAAGCTGAACAGGCTGATAAGGGGATGGGTTAACTACTTTCGTATAGGACATGCTCAAAATGGTTTTCCAAACTGAGGGACTACATAATCAAGAGAGTAAGGAGATTCATCAGGAGGAAGCAGAACAAGGCAGGCTTTGGATGGAAGGCCATCAAGCGGGAATATCTTTATAAAGACCTTGGGCTGTATAACGACTAACGAGTCTCATGGCGAAGGGCTTGAAGGTGAAGGGTTGTCCGAGAGCCGTGTGAGGGAAAACTTCATGCACGGTTCGATGAGGGGGAACTGGAAAAACAGGTGACCGCTGTTCGCCTGTTCCCTACTCTACTCTTTAACTTCTTTATAAGTGGAAGTAGCTCATTATATCCTTTGCCTCATCGCTCATCATATCCGGGGTCCATGGAGGCGACCAGACAAATTCTATTTCTATATCCTCTACGCCATCATATGACATAAGGACATTCTTAATATCGGCCATCAACATAGGTCCTATCGGGCAGCCTGGCGTAGTCAGGGTCATCTTGATATAGACCTTCCCGCCATCTATATGAATATCGTATACAAGGCCCAGATCGATTATATTGATCCCGAGTTCCGGATCATATACCTCCTTTAGGGCAAGCCTTGCAACCTCCTCATTTATCATCAGGGACCTCCAGCATTATATCGTTTCCTTCAATCTTAACACGGTATGTGGCAACAGGCATTACCGCAGGAAGAGCAACCACCTCCCCGGTCTTTATATTAAAAGTGGCGCCATGCCTTGCACAACTAATATTATCCCCATCCAGATCCCCTTCTGACAGGGACGCCTGCTCATGTGTGCATGTATCGCCTATGGCATATAATTCCCCGCTAATATTAAAGATGGCAATATCAACGTCTTCCAGGGAGACCTTCTTAACCCCGCCCACCGGTATATCTGAAACCTCTGCTACCTTAGTCATATTGCCCATATCATTCCTCCTCTCCCGGCCAGGAAGTCAAGCCGTAAGCGCCTGCCTTTACTGCCTTTAATGCAAGCAGTGCGCACTTAACCCTTACCGGCGTTAATGAAATACCCAAGAGATCGAGCATCTCTTCCCTCCCTATCTTCTTTACCTCATCAAGACTTAATCCCTTTATGGTCTCGGTAAGGATAGATGCCGATGCCGTGCTAATTGCACACCCCTTGCCGCTAAATCTAATGTCAGAGACCCTTCCATCCTCTAATTTCATATCTATACTGATCTCATCCCCGCAGACAGGGTTCGAGTCGCTATAGGATATATCGGGTTGCTCAAGTTTTCCGTGGTTCCTTGGATTTTTGAAGTGATCAAGGATATAATCCCTGTACATGTCGTCCATTATTACACCTGAAATATTTTTTTGGCCTTTTTAAGACCATCCACCAGGGCATCTACTTCCTCCGGCGTGCTGTAGAGATAGAAGCTTGCCCTTGCGGACGCTGCAATGCCGAGCCTTTCATGTAAGGGCTGGGCACAATGATGCCCTGCCCTTACGGCAATCGCCTCCCTGTCAAGCAGTGTAGCAAGGTCATGGGGATGAATCCCCTCCAGGTTAAAAGAGACTATACCTCCCCGCTCATCAGCAGGGGGGCCATAGATAGTAATCCCGTCGATATCCCCTAACCTATCCATGGCATAGGAAACAAGGGCCCTCTCATGCCCCCTTACAGGCTCCATCCCCAGACCGGATAGGTATTCAACTGCCTTTGCCAGTCCAACTCCTTCTGCAATCGGCGGGGTGCCTGCCTCAAACTTCCAGGGAAGATCGTTATACTTCGTCTCCCTTAGATGTACCTCCATGATCATATCCCCCCCGGATATAAAGGGTTCCATATCCTCCAGGATCTCCCTCCTCCCGTACAGGACACCGATCCCGGTCGGACCCAGCATCTTATGTCCGGAAAAGGCAAGGAAATCACATCCCATCTCACGGACATCAACAGGGAAATGCGGGACAGACTGAGCCCCATCGACAACTACAATGGCGCCCTGTTCGTGGGCCCACCCGGCTATCTTCCTTACAGGATTAATAGTGCCCAGCATATTTGACATCTGTGTGATGGAGACAAGCCTGAGTCTATCTCCCGCCAAATCTTTGAGTTTATCCATCATGAGCCGCCCATTATCATCAATGGGAATATATTCAAGTCTTGCCTCCTTCTCCCTTGCAAGGATCTGCCATGGCACTATATTGCTGTGGTGTTCCATCTCTGAGAGGAGTATAGTGTCACCCTTCATAATGTTCTTTCTGCCCCAGGCATATGCCACAAGGTTTATCGCCTCTGTCGCATTTTTGGTAAAGATTATCTCCTTCATTCCCCTGGCATTTATGAATCCGGCTATCCTGGTATGCGCATCCTCATAAAGCTCTGTGGCCTCTACACTCAACTGGTGTATACCCCTATGGACATTAGAATTGGAATGCCTGTAGAAATCGTCCATAGCGGATATTACCGCATCAGGCTTCTGGGTTGTCGCGGCATTATCCAGATATACAAGCTGCCTGCCGTTAATCTTCCTCTGGAGAACAGGGAAATCCTTCCTTGTAAGATTTGTATCAAGCATGACTGAATTATCTATCTTTATCATACCATCTCTTTTCATTAATAAAGGCCGACAGTCTCTCCCTGACACCATAGACAGATACCCTCTGGAGGAGGGATTCAAGGAATCCATTTACTATGAGCCCCTTTGCCTCAGACCGGTCAAGCCCCCTGCTCATAAGATAGAATACCTGCTCCTCGTCTACCTGGCCCACTGTTGCGCCATGTGATGCCTGGACATCATGGGCCTCTATCTCAAGGCTGGGCATAGAGTCGGCCTTTGCCATCTCACTGATCAGAAGGTTATGGTTTGCCAGATATGAATCTGTCTTCTGAGCAGATTTCTCTATCTTTATCATTCCCTGGAATACCGACCTCGATCTGTCGGTTAAGACGCCCTTTATGAGGAGATCTCCCTTTGTGTTTGGAGCAATATGGTGCATAAGGGTAGAGAAATCCATATGCTGGTTTTGGCTGGCCATAAATAGACCGGATATATCTACGCAGGATCCCTCACCACCTAGGATGGTCTCAAGATTATACCTCGTAAGCCCCCCGCCGATTGACCCGGCTATCCAGTTTAGACGTGAGCCTCTCCCCAATAATACCCTTTTTGTAGAGATATCCCATATCTGATCCCCCCATGCCTGGAGGTCGACATAGTTTACCCTTGCCATATCCTTGACAAATATCTCAATAACGCCTGAAGCAAAGGCCATACCATTTGTTTGCGCAGACCTTGATTCAGCGATACATGTAACAGATGAACCCTCATCGGCAATAATCAGTGTATGGTGGAAAAGCCCAAGGCCGCTGCCCTCCAAAAGAAGGGTCGACTGAATCGGAATGTTAATTTCAACCCCCATGGGGATATAAAGGAATAGACCATTCCCCCATAGGGCACTGTTTAATGAGGTAAATTTATCCAAGGGTCTCACCATTCTGTTTATGAAATATTCATGGACCAGATCAGGATATTTCTTTATGGCAGAGACCATGTCGGTAAATATAACGCCCTTTTCCCTTAATTCTCCGGCAAGGATGTTGACAGACCTCCTGGAATTCTGCAGGACGAGCTGGCCTGAGACCTCCCATCCCTTTTCTATCCCATTAACCAGGCCCGGAGTAGATGGCCCCTCATCCATACCCTGATCAAGGTCAATAGAAGGGGTTATCTTATCTAAATCGAGCCTCGAGAGATCTGTATATCGCCATCCCTCATCCTTTAATGTAGGAACCGGAATCTTCTCGAAAACATCAAAGGACCTGAGCCTTGCCGCCTTCATCCATGAAGGCTCTCCAAGGAGGGCTGAGATCTCCAATACGGTCTCCCTCGATAAGCCCTTTGATATCCCATTTTGAAGTAGTGTCTCTTTCATCCTTTTTGCCTTAACCTAAACCTTAACCTCAATCCTCTTTCTTACCCTACCGCCCCCTCCATCTGGAGCTGTATCAGCCTGTTCATCTCAACGGCATACTCCATAGGCAGTTCCTTTACTATAGGCTCGATAAAACCATTGACAATCATTGCTGCTGCATCCTGTTCCGACATACCTCTGCTCATGAGATAGAAGAGCTGTTCTTCGCCTATCTTGCTGACAGTTGCCTCATGACCTATGGTAACCCTCTCTTCATCTATCTCCATGTAAGGGTAGGTATCTGATCTGGATGCCTCGTCCAAAATCAGGGCATCACACCTTACATGGGATTTGACGCCCTTTGCGCCCTTATAGACCTTGACAAGTCCCCGGTATGTGCTCCTGCCGCCGCCCTTGCTTATCGACTTGGAGACTATAGAGGATGAGGTATAAGGTGCGCCATGGACAGCCTTTCCTCCCACATCCTGGTGCTGGTCCTTCCCTGCAAAGGCGATAGAGAGGATCTCTGCCTTAGCGCCAGGCTCCATCATGTAGACGCTTGGATACTTCATGCTAAGCTTACTTCCAAGGTTCGCATCCACCCATTCCATGGTAGCATCACTATATGCAGCCGCCCTCTTGGTAACAAGGTTATAGACATTCTTAGACCAATTCTGGATGGTGGTGTATCTTACCCTGGCGCCCTTCTTCACGATTATCTCAACCACCGCGCTATGAAGCGAATCGCTGGAATAGACAGGCGCAGTACAGCCCTCTACATAGTGCACATAGCTGCCGGGCTCTGCTATGATAAGGGTCCGCTCAAACTGGCCCATGTTCTCCGCATTTATCCTGAAATATGCCTGAAGGGGGATATCGACATGCACGCCTTCGGGTATGAATATGAAGCTCCCGCCGCTCCAGACGGCGCTATTTAATGCCGCAAACTTGTTGTCTGCCGGCGGTATTATAGTGCTGAAATACCTCTTCACTATATCGGGATGCTCCTTAACAGCCGTGTCTGTGTCCAGAAATATTACACCTTTGTCCTCCCATTCTTTTTTCAGGTTATGGTATACCACCTCAGATTCATACTGCGCACCAACACCTGCAAGGAACTTTCTTTCTGCATCAGGGATGCCGAGCTTATCGAAGGTATTCTTGATATCTTCCGGCACATCATCCCAGCTCTTCTCCGTCCGCTCTGAGGGCCTTATATAGTAGTAGATCTCATTAAAATCCAGGGCACCAAGATAACCTCCCCATTTAGGGACAGGTTTTTTCGAAAAGATCGAATAGGCCTTAAGGCGGAAGTCCCTCATCCAGTCAGGCTCGCCCTTTAGCCAGGAGATCTCCTCTACAGTCTCCTTCGACAGGCCCTTCTTTGCCTTAAATAGATGTTTTTCCGGATCATGGAAACCATACTTATACTGATCCAGACCTATATCTAAAACTTTATTATCCATCTCATCCCCTTGATTCTGTTTTATCTGCCCCCTCCTTAACCACCACTCTTCCAGTCATCTGTGGGTGGATGGGGCAGTAATATTCATATATACCAGACTGGTCAAACTGTCTATACCAAGCCAGGGTCGGCTTAATAGCATAGCTGGCAAATAGCGGAAACCCTGACTGAGTAACCATTTTACTCGTTACAAAGTGCTCAATCTTACCTTCATTCTTCCACTCAACAGTGGTCCCCGGCTCTATACTGATCTCCTCCGGGACATACGCATAGTCACCAATCGGGATCTGCACATGAGTGGAACTGCCTAATGAGAAGGCAGGAAGGGTCAGAAAGATTAGAATTACTTCAATTAACTGCACGATATTTCGTTTCATCATAAAACCCTTCCCTAATCATTAATCATTTCTGACACCAGCCCCCTCCTTAACCCAGTCGTATCCCTTTGCTTCAAGCTCCAGCGCCAATTCTGATCCACCCGACATTCTTACTTGTCCATCCATTAACACATGAACAAAATCGGGTCTTATAAAGTTTAAGATACGCTGGTAGTGGGTTATCACCAAAATGCCGATATTCGGGCCAATCAGTCTGTTTACCCCATCGGCAACCACCTTTAATGCATCTATATCAAGGCCGGAATCGGCCTCATCCAGGATAGCCATCCTCGGACCTAATACCTCCATCTGCAATATCTCAAGCCTCTTTTTTTCACCTCCCGAGAAACCATCATTCAGATACCTGGACATAAAGGAGTCTTCCATCTTTAGAAGCCCTACCTTCTCCTTCAGAAATTTCCTGAAGAGCATAGGGTTGGCCTTATCTTTGCCGTTTGTCCCTTTTTTAAGCTTCCCATAGGCAGTCCATAGGAAGTTGGCCACACTGATCCCGGGTACGGCTATAGGATACTGTAATACCAGAAAAAGGCCTTTCTTTGCCCTCTCATCAACAGGGATGTTCAATATACTTTCAGAATCGAGCAGGATATCCCCCGACTCAACTTTGTATCTCGGATGTCCCATCAGGGTATATGCCAGGGTCGACTTCCCGGACCCATTAGGCCCCATAAGGGCATGGACCTCGCCCTGATTGAACTTAAGGTTGACCCCCTTCAGTATCCCCTTGCCATCAACAGATACATAAAGATCCCTTATCTCGAGCAGCCCCCCTCTATTTTTATCCTCCATTATCCCCTCCTGACCTTATCTTGCGTCTCGCATGATTAAATCTATTGCCTCCTAAATTATGGGCGGACACATAGGTCCACCCCTACACCCTATCCCCTGTACCCTCTAAGACCTTTGGCATAAACCTGACAAGGTCTTCGATGGTAGTGGCGCTCATGGATCTAACGATATTCTCATGCACCGCATCCCAGAAGGGCTTTGTTGTACAGTGATCCTCAAGAGAGCAGGCCCCGATCAGCCTCTGGCACTCGACAAACCCGATCGGACCCTCCATCGCCTCAACAACATCACGGAGTGTGATCTCTTTACTGTTTCGCCCGAGCCTGATGCCCCCATTCATCCCCTTTACCGAGATAAGAAGACCCTGCGTAGAAAGCCTGTGGACGATTATTGCCAGGAATCTCTCAGGCACACCACAGGCCGAAGCTACCCTCTTCACGCTTGTATTTATCCCAGGCTCCTGCTTAGCCAGGTGAGAAAGGAGTATCAGCGCATAATCAGAGGCCTTTGTAAGTTTCATGAAGATCCCCTTCTGTCAGTAATATCATAGAACTGATGATATTATATCATAAATTTAATGATTGTCAAGAAGCTAAATTGAATCAAATCCCTGGCGGCCCCCTCAACCCTCTAGAACCTTGCGGACGATTACCAGTAAATCTTTATAGCCATAAGGCTTCTGGATGAACCCAGCCAGGCCCTTTCCTGCAAAGCGGACCGCGGCGGCTTTCTCGTTGTAGCCGCTTGAGAGGATAGTAGGCACGTTATTTCGGATGCGCCGCATCTCTCGAAAGGCTTCTTCGCCATCCATGCGCGGCATCGTCATGTCAAGGAGCACTACGCTGATCCGTTCGGCTTCTCGGCGGAACACCTCCACGCCTTCACGTCCATCGGAGGCAGTCAGGACGCTAAATCCCATCTCTTCCAGCATCACTCGGGCCAAACCGCGCACCGATTCCTCATCATCCACGATCAGAGCAAATCCCCTGCCGCACCAGTGTGGGAGCCTTACGCCTGGTACGTCCCTGGGTATTGCAGGCTTGTTGCTTGCGGGGAAAAGCACTTTAAAGGTGGTGCCTCTTCCCGGTTCGCTATCAACCTTTACCGCACCACTATGACTGCGCACGATGCCAAGGAGGGCCGACAGGCCCAGCCCATGCCCCGCGAATTTGGTCGTGAAGAACGGGTCAAATACCTTCGCCCGTGTCTCTTCCGACATGCCGCAGCCGTTGTCTGAAACTTCCAGATAGACGTATTGCCCCTCTGACAGTTTTTCATAGTGGTATGTCCCGGACAGGTAGGTATTATCGCAATACATGACGCCTGTGCTGACATTGATTACACCGCTCCGGTCGCCAATCGCCTCAGATGCGTTAATGATCAAGTTCATGATGACCTGTCTCATCTGGGACACGTCGGCCTCAATGGATGGCAAGCCCTCAAGGAATTGGTATTTCAGCTCGCACTTCTTCGAGATCGAGACCTCCAGCAACCGGCTCATGTCCTCCACAACATTCGACACATCGAGGACCTCTACGACAACTTTTCCCTTTCCGGAATAGGTCAGCATCTGCTGGGTGAGTGCGGCCGCTCGCCGCGCTCCTTTAATCACCTTATCAATGTAACTATGCGCCGGAGAGTCGGCCGGAAGCGCCAACTGAACCAGATCTGAGTAACCCAGGATACTCGTAAGCAGATTGTTGAAATCGTGGGCAATGCCTCCGGCCAGAACGCCCAGGCTATTGACCTTTTGCGCGTGTTGCACCTGGCGTTCGAGTTCCAGTCGCTTCTCCTCTGCTTGTATGCGTTCAGTGATATCCTGACCAACTGCCATGATTCCAAATTGACCTTCTCCAGCAGGTATTCGGCTAACAGACCAATGTACTATGTGCTCACTACCATCAGTAGCTATAACCGGATTTTCATAACCTTTTGTCGGTTCACCACCTACAACTTTTCTGATATCAGAGGCGACCTGTTCCCAGACAGATTTGGGTAAGAATAGTTCAAAATAATCTTTTCCCAGTACCTCCTCCCTTTTCGTGCCATATAGACATTCAGCCTCACGATTAAACTCAAGTATCCGGTGATCAGAGGAAAGGCAGATGATTATACTTGCAGAGGTCTCAAGCATTATGCGGAGACGCTCTTGGCCACTCTTTATAGCCTCTTCTGACTGCTTGCGTTCAGTGATGTCGATGGAAATCCCTGCGAGTGACTTCTTGCTCTCTTTTCCAATGAGGAACTTGTAAGAGAGGTAGGTTCGCGTCTCGCCATGCAGCAAAACGTCTTCCTGAATAATAAGTGGCGTTTCGCTGGTTACAACCTTGGTGTCCGCGTCGGAAAGCTTTTTCGCCATCTCCAGAGGCCATATATCTTCATTCGTTTTTCCAAGGAGCGAGACGCCTATAGCCTTGGCCAGGCTGGCGAGCATTGCGTTTACGAATATGTGCCTTCCCTGCGCGTCCTTAATATATGCGCACGCCGGCAAATGCTCCATGAATGAGGAGAATCGCTCTTCGCTCACGCGTACGGCCTCCTCAGCGCGTTTGCGGTCAGTGATATCCAGATTGATGCCGACATACCGGATAATCTTACCCGATTCATCACGCTGCGGATTGGCTAATCCGTAAACCGTGGTAACCTTTCCATCGCGAGTCATGAAACGGTATTCAAGTCCCCATTGGCCTTCAGATTCCACCATCTGCTGCCAACCCGAAAAGACCGCGATCTGATCATCCGGGTGCACCCCCTTGACCCAACCATTTCCCAGTGCCTCTTCCATAGATAGCCCGGCCATTCTGCACCAGAATGGATTTGCGTAAAGGCAGTTACCATGATGGTCGGTCAAGTAAATGCCGACCGGCGCGTGGTTTGCCAGCGTGCGGAAGCGTTCTTCGCTCTCACTTAGAGCCATTTCCGCCTGTTTGCGATCAAGGATGTCAGATAGCATAAGCAAAAAATGTTTCTCACCCTTAACATCGAATGGTATGATATGTGCTTCAATCCACGCTTCCTTTCTAAAGGTGGTGACAGCATGAATCTCTTTCGTCACCTTTGCATTTGTAATTAGCGCTTCTTCGGCAGCCTGCATTAGCCCCGATTTTTTCCATGATTCAATGTGGCGGAAATCCTGCTTAAGCAGTTCCTCAACTTTTCCTCCAGTGATCGCTGCCGCGGCTGGGTTTGCTGTTACACATTGGCCAGATGCCTTGTATGTCAGGATCCCAACAGTAGAAGCAGAAAGTATCATCCGTTTAAATAAAATTGTATCCTTTAAATCCTCCTCAGCCTGTTTGCGTTCGGAAATATCGTGAGCCGTACCACATGTACCAATAATTACCCCACTATCATCACGAACGTACTTCGCATTTAGAACCAGATGAATGCTTTTCCCGGATTTCCCGACATAAATTGTTTCATAGCCTTTTACCATACCTCCTTGCATGATTCGCTCGAATTCCTCCATGTCACGCCTGGCCATTTCGGGAGATTGAAACTCTGAAGGCTTCCTGCCGAGCATCTCTTTGATTTTGTAACCGAATGTTGTTTCCCAGGTTAGGTTGAGATAGGTGTACTTGCCTTCTGCATCGCATTGCCAAATCAGATCCTGCGATGTTTCCACAAGATCCTGATAAAGCCTCTGTGGATCACTTAACGCAGATGAATCTGAGATCTTTTTCTTCGTCAATTCTGGCTCCTCTTTTTTCTTATTCTTTATTTTTTGTTGCCGCGATAATTTCGGCCAAAAGTGGCTAAGATTCCCGCTCGAGACTTTTCACGCGAGTCAGACCGCTGGCCCGTGATTATACAGTGTTTTAGACTTAATCAGAATTGTATGCCGATGTCAAGTAAATCATATGGTGGACTTTCCCCAAAATTTTCATGTGAATTGTGCAAAGGGAAATAGAAGCTGGTTGGTCTTTTGTATTTTGTGGTCTGTTTGAGCCCGATAGGAAAACAAAATCCTATGAATCCCATCCGCAATAGCATACTGTTTAAA
>CAYZUL010000084.1:0-12232 GCA_964481895.1 uncultured Nitrospirota bacterium
GGGAGGCTCCATCCGGCTTTGCCGGTGGAGGGGGATGGTCGCTCCCCTGAGATAGGCGAGGGGGCGACGCAAGCCCCTACAAAAAGGAGGAACCAGATATGCTAGAGAAGAGTACAGACGTGGCACTGTTAAATAAGGCCTTTTCAAGTTTTAATGCCGCATCGGCCAGCCTTGTCAAATACTATCGCGGACTTGAAGAGAGGATAAAAGAGCTGGACCTTGAGCTTGAAGAGAAAAACAGGGAGCTTATCTCAAGCCTCCTTGAGAGGGATGAGATAAAGAACTATCTTGGCTCAATCCTCCAGAGTCTGAATGTTGGGGTGGTTATGATGGACATGGTCGGAAAGATAACCATTTTTAACAAGGCGGCAGAAACCATAACCGGAACGAAGCTGCCCGATGTAATGGGAAAGAGGATAAATGACATATTCACCTCCTTCCATCTGCCGGGTTCCCCGGCTAAAAGCAGACCCAAAGAGGCCTATTACTCCATTTCCAGGACCAACCTTAAAGACCGGTCTATGCCCGGGTCATATTACAGTGAGGAGTCCGGGAACCCTGCAAAGAGGCTCTATAAGAAACTTGGACAGCATCAAAGCGAGATCAGCTGGACCAGGAGGGATGGAGAAAGACTGGCTCTGTCGCTCCTCCTCTCGGATGTGACGGATTTTCAGGGAAATCCAGTAGGCTCTGTCCTCCTTATCAACGATATTACGGAGGTAAGAAGGTTCAGGGAGCAGGCAGAGAGGAATACCAGGCTTACAGCCATGGGAGAGATGTCGGTCAGGATAGCCCATGACTTGAGGAATCCCCTTGGAAGCATAGAGCTCTTTGCCTCAATCTTAAAAAAAGAGATAAATGGCGACAGGGACAAGGCAGACCTTCTTGATCATATCTCCCTGGGTGTCAAGAGCATGGACAGACTGATATCCAACCTCCTCTTCTTTACAAGACCCCAAAAACCTATCATCAGAAAGACCAATATCAACAGGGTCGTTGAAGATTCGATCCTTTTCTCCTCCCACCTTATCAATGGCAATAACATAGAGGTAAATAAAGATCTATTGACAAATGGTATGGAGATATTCTGCGACGAGGAACTTATGAAACAGGTCTTCCTTAATATGATCCTTAATGCTGTTCAGGCAATGCCGGAAGGAGGGAAGCTCTCTATTGCCCTTGAAAGGAGGGATGATAAAGGAGAGATAAGGATATCAGTCGCAGATACGGGCGGCGGCATCCGCAGGGAATATATGGACAAGATATTTGACCCTTTTTTTACAACAAGGGAGAGGGGGACGGGGTTGGGGCTGGCCATAGTCCATAATATAGTCCAGGCCCACGACGGAACAATTGAAGTGGAATCATACCCGAACAGAGGAAGCCGGTTTACAATCCGTATGCCCTCTGCAAGGAGGCAAAGGATCTATGGAGGAATCTTGAAATGATAACAAGGCCCATTCTTGTGGTAGATGATGAACCGGAGATGAGGATGGCTGTATATGAGTCTCTGACCAGATCAGGATATAACGTGGCTACGGCAATCGATGGAAAGGATGCCATTGAAAAGATCCATTCCGATGACTTCGGAATGGTCATTACAGATATGAAGATGCCCGGGATGGACGGAATGAACCTTCTTAAGGAACTCAAGAGGAGGACACTGAAGATACCTGTCGTCATGATAACGGCCTACGGAACCATAGATATGGCTGTCAATGCAATGAAACTCGGCGCCTCTGATTACGTAATCAAGCCATTTAAATATGAAACCCTTGAGGAGGTCATAAAGAGGGCCCTGGGGGATCAAGGAGAAGTCCCAGTCAAGACATGTTTAAAAGAGAGGGAGTTTATAACATCTGATCCCCAAATGCTAAAACTCCTATCGATGGTTAAGATCATAGCCTCAAGCCCATCCACCATACTCATCCAGGGTGAAAGCGGCACCGGAAAGGAGGTTGCAGCCAGATTTGTACATAAGGTGAGCAACCGGTCAAACGGGCCATTCGTCGCGGTCAATTGTGCTGCCCTCCCCGAAGGACTCCTTGAGAGTGAGCTATTTGGCTTTGAAAAAGGGGCCTTTACAGGCGCAAACACAAGGAGGGTGGGAAAATTCGAGCTTGCCAACGGGGGCACGCTCCTCCTGGATGAGATAAGCGAGATGAGCCTGTCTCTTCAGGCCAAACTGCTGCGGGTTATCCAGGAGAGGGAGGTTGACAGGATAGGAGGAAGGCTCCCCGTCCCGCTTGATATAAGGATCGTCGCAACCACGAACAGGTCGTTAAAGAACGAGGTGGAAAGGGGGGCATTCAGAGAGGATCTCTATTACAGGCTGAATGTCTTTCCGGTCTTCCTGCCTCCCCTGCGCGAGAGGAAAGGCGATATACCGCTCCTTGCAGACTTTTTTGTAAAGAAATTCAGTTTAATGATGGGAAAGAATATCATGCGGATCTCTAAGGATGCGGAAAATTATCTTCAGGCCATGGAATGGAAGGGGAATATCAGGGAGTTTGAGAACTATATAGAGAGGGTGGTCATCCTGAAAGACGGCATGGAGATAACAGCTAAAGACCTCATTGATGATATCGCTGAGATAGGAACCCCTGTCCGGTTCAGCAGGGATGACAAGCAGTCCATGCATGAAATGGAGAAGGACTTTATATTAAAAACGCTGGATAACACAGGCGGAAACAGGACACACGCTGCAAAGATACTGGGGATAAGCATAAGAACACTGAGGAACAGGCTTAAAGAATACAAGATACCCGAAGGGGGGAAAAACTTGCCTATCCATTAGGAAAAAGTTGTAGGGCTGGAAGAAGGTCTTGTAGGGGCATATTGCGATACATCCCTTGAGAAATAAGGACTTCTGCATCTGGTACGGCAATTGCAAATTAAAACCAGAAGGGAGACAGATAATGATATTTGGAAAAACCATAGGCATTCTTGAAAACCTGCTTGACTTAAGATCCAGAAGACATAACCTGATCCTCTCCAACATAGCCAATCAGGATACCCCCCGATATAAGGCCAGGGACCTTAGTTTTACTGATGAACTAAAGGCCAGGATCAAGTCTCCCGGTGACGGCCTTATGGTTACCTCTCCGGGACATATAGGTGGGGGCTCGGATATCTTTAATGAAAAGGGAAAGGTCATAACTGAAACGACCAAGGCCATCGGGCTCGATCAGAACAGCGTCAATGTAGATCAGGAGATGGCTAATATGGCCGAAAACAGCATTATGTATAACGCAACGGCCCAGATAATAGGATCAAAATTCAAGGCATTAAAGAATGCCGTCAGGGAAGGGAGATAAGCGATGGAACTTGGAAACGCCCTGTCTATAAGTGCTTCCGGTCTGGATGCACAGCGCATCAGGATGAATGTTATCGCAAGCAATCTGGCAAATATAAGTTCCACCCGGACCCCTTCAGGGGGGCCCTACAGGAAGAGGGACGTTGTCTTCTCTTCTGCCCCTCCTGATGGAACCTTTAAGGGTATCTTCTCTCAGGAAATGGGGGAGGATGGATCAGGCGTTGATGTAGTCTCTATTGTTGAGGATATGCGGCCATTTAAGAAGGTCTTTGACCCGGCACATCCGGACGCAGACGAGACTGGGTATCTCCTGCTTCCAAATGTGAATACCATGGAGGAGATGGTCAACATGATCTCTGCCTCAAGGTCATACGAAGCGAATATCACCGCCCTGAATACAACAAAGAATATGGCCTTAAAGGCCCTCGAGATCGGGAGATAATTAAATGGATGATATCAGGATAAAACACCCGTCCTTTTCCATTGCAAAGGAAGGTCTTGCAGTTGACCGTAAGGAGGCTGCAGGCCAAAAATCATTCATCGACACATTAAAGGAATCGATTGATAAGGTAAATGATATACAGAAGAGTGCTGACAGCGCAGTGGAGGATCTTGCTGTCGGTAATACCCAAAACATTCATAGCACCATGATAGCCATGGAAAAGGCCGATGTATCTTTTCAGCTTATGATGCAGGTAAGGAACAAGCTGGTATCTGCCTACGAAGAGATAATGAGGATGCAGGTATAACATATGGCAACGCCGATAGAACAGTTCAAGACATCAATCGGAAATATCTCTCTGGGCAGAAAAATTGCTGCCCTCTTAATTATTGCGGGATCAATAGCCGGCCTTACAATCTTTACCCTTTGGGCAAACAAGCAGGAGATGTCAGTCCTCTATTCGAATCTCTCAGCAGAGGATGCCGGCGCTGTTATTGCTAAACTAAAGGAACAGAAGATACCCTACGAGATAGGGGAGATGGGGTCCTCTATCCTTGTTCCAAGCGACAAGGTGCACGAACTGAGGCTTAATCTTGCAGGTCAGGGTCTGCCCCAGGGGGGTGGTGTAGGCTTTGAGATCTTTGACAGGACAACAATGGGGATGACAGATTTCGTACAGAAATTAAATTATAAGCGGGCCCTTCAGGGAGAGCTTGCAAGGACAATAGGACAGCTCTCAGAAGTTGAAAAGGCGAGGGTGCACCTCGTTATCCCTGAAAAATCGATATTTGCCGCAAACCAGGAGCGGGCAAGGGCATCCGTAGTTTTGAAACTAAAAGGCGGCAAACAACTTGCCGAGAGACAGGTACAGGGGATCGTTCACCTTGTCTCCTCAAGTGTAGAAGGGCTTACACCCCAGGACATAACCGTTGTTGATATCCATGGACAGATCCTCACCAGGGTGACAAGCGATTCATCTCTTGGCCAACTTACGAATTCACAGATGGAACATCAGAAGCAGTTCGAAAAGGACCTGGAGGGGAAGGTACAGACAATGCTGGAGCGCATTATAGGTCGGGAGCGTGTCGTTGCCAGGGTTTCAGCAGACCTTGAGTTCAAGCAGGTCGAGAAGACAGAGGAGCGTTTCGATCCTGATACCCAGGTCGTAAGGAGCGAGCAGAGGAGTAAAGAAAAATCAAGCGGGGCCACAACAAATCCCTCCGGCGTGCCGGGACCGGCCTCCAACATCCCCGGGGCAGAGATTGCAGGAACGCAGAATCAGGGTACGTCCAACTCCTCTAACTCAGACAGGGAGAACGAGACTATAAATTACGAGATAAGCAAGACTGTAAGCAGGATCATCGAGCCTGTTGGGGCCGTCAGAAAGATTTCCGTAGCCGTCCTTGTGGATGGCAGTTACGATGCGACCAAGAATGAAAAGGGTGAGTTATCACGAAAATATATACCGAGAAGTGCAGAGGAGATGAAAAAGATAGAAGATATTGTCAAAAAGACAGTGGGATATGAGGGCGGACGGGGGGACCAGGTTGAGGTGGTCAATATACCCTTTGAGAATGTAAGCGTTCCGGAAGAGGAGATGGTCAGTATAAAGAACAGGAATATCAATGAGTGGCTCCCCTTTATTAAATATGGTGTTGCGGCAGTGGGATTTATCCTGGTCTTCCTGTTTATTGTCCGTCCCCTTATGAAGGGTCTTACCCCAACGTTTGAGAAACAACTAATGATACCGAATTCACTCCCTACGCCTATTAAGGAATTTGAGGTTGCTGAGCTCCCGTTAAGGGACAAGGTACTGGAGATGACCAAACAGAATCCACAGCATACAGCATTACTTGTCAAGAAGTGGCTAAAGGAGAAGTAGATACACGGGCGACCACCCAGTATGTGGTTGTCTACCTAGCGAGCAAAGCGAGCGTTGAGGGGGAGGCTCCATCCGGCTTTGCCGGTGGAGGGGGCGACGCAAGCCCCTTAGAATAGGAGAAATAGGAAAACATGGCAGCCAAGAAATTCACCGGGCACGAAAAGGCCGCGATATTCCTTATGGCTATCGGAGAGGATGCCGCTTCAGAGGTCCTGAAAAACCTGGATCTTAAAGATGTCCACCTGATCGGCAACTGCATCTCAAGCCTCAACAATAATATAGCCACCGACGACGTAAATCTGGTAATGAGAGAGTTCTCTGATTCAGCCTCATCCAGCGACGGAGCAATAGTCGGCGGTGACGATTATGTAAAAAATGTGCTCACAAAGGCGCTGGGCGCAGAGAAGGCGGGAAAACTGCTTGAAAATCTCTCTTCCTCTACTACAAGCAGCCTTGAGACATTGAAGTACCTGGACTCTAAGACTATCTCGAACTTTGTTAAGATTGAGCATCCCCAGACCATAGCATTAATCCTCACATATCTGGATACTGATCATGCCGGCGAGGTAGTATCGCACCTCCCGGAACACTTAAGGTCCGAGGTGCTCCAGAGGATGGCAATGATAGACAATATTCCCATTGAGATAATAAAGGAACTTGAAGACACGCTGCAAAAGGAGCTTCAGGCGGCAGGGACTGCGCAGAAGAGGAAGGTTGGGGGGATAAAGGTAGTAGCAGAGATCTTAAATCAGATGGACAAGAACAACGAAGAGAAGATCCTGACTACAATCGACCAGTCGAATCCAAATCTCTCTGAGCAGATCAAGAAGCTGATGTTTGTCTTCGATGACCTTGCAGACATCGACGACATCGGTATGCAGGAGATCCTAAAAGAGATAGGCCGGGAGGATCTCGTGGCAGCCTTAAAGGGTGCCGGGGAGACTGTCAAGGAAAAGTTTACCAAGAATATGTCCGAGAGGGCCGCAGAGATCCTCAAAGAGGACATGGAGGCAAAAGGACCTATCAGGATAAGTGAAGTGGAAAAGGCCCAGCAGGCGATTATCAAGACAGCAAAGAAGCTTGAGACAGAGGGCAAGGTTGTGCTGCGGGGGAAGGGCGGGGAGGAGATGCTTGTCTAGGATAATTCAAGGCCATGCGCTCTGCGATGAGATAAAACCTTATACCATGGGGTCTATTGCCGGAGGCATACAGGGTGCAAATAATCCGGAGGATGCCTGTCCGTGCGCCATGGACAGAGGAGAGGATGACAAGGCCCTGTCTGCTCAAAAGGAGGCTTTTCAGCGGGGCTATGAGGCAGGAGAAAAGGCCGGGGTTGAAGCTGCCAAGAAAAAGCTTGAAGGGGCAATTAACGGGATTGTCCTCCTGATTGAAGGGTTAAAAGACCTAAACAGGCAGATCTATGAAGAGGGGGAGATGAAGATCGTCGCCCTTGCCATCTGTATAGCCGAGAAGGTGATCCATTCAGAACTGAAGCAGAATCCTGAGATTATAGTAAATGTTGTAAGGGCTGCGCTGAAAAAGGTGCTCGACAGGGAGATGTTAACGATAAAGGTAAATCCGAAGGACTTTGAGGTACTGAACCGATACAGACCTGAACTGATTGCCTCTACAAACGAGAAGAGGGGATTGACCATTGAATGGGATGATTCGATTATGCCTGGAGGGTGCATGATCGAGACCAACCATGGTGAGGTCGATGCACGGATAGACAAGCAGCTCGAGGAGATTTCATTAGACCTGAAAGAGGAGATAGAGAGGAATGGTCCTCGAAAAGAAGATAGATAGGCTTATTCAATACATAGGCGAGATCGACACGATCAAGATAAATGGGAAGGTAAGCCAGCTTGTCGGCCTGGTTATTGAAGGTCACGGGCCGGGCTCCGCTATCGGGGATATCTGTGAGGTCTACCCGAAGGACGGGGGGTGTCCTGTTCAGGTTGAGGTAGTAGGGTTTAAGGAAGAAAAGATCCTCCTTATGCCTCTGGGTGAGATTAGGGGGCTCGGGCCAGGCAGCCGAATAGCGGCAAAGGGTCGCCGGGCCGGCATAAGGGTAGGCACAGAGATGTTCGGGAGGGTAATTGACGGACTCGGCGCCCCCCTGGATGGAAAGGGCTCTATCTGGGGGGAGGATGAATACCCTTTATATGCAAAACCACCAAATCCCCTGCAACGCAGGAGGATAAAGGAGCCTCTTGACCTTGGTATCAGGGCCATAAACGGGGTATTGACATGCGGTAAGGGGCAAAGGCTGGGGATATTTGCAGGGAGCGGGGTGGGAAAGTCGATGCTCCTCGGCATGATAGCAAGGAACACAGAGGCGGATGTAAATGTTATCGCCCTGATCGGGGAGAGGGGGAGGGAGGTAAATGAGTTCATAGAGAGGGACCTGAAGGAGGGGATCAAGAGGTCTATAGTTATTGTCGCCACCTCTGATCAACCCCCGCTCGTCAGGACAAGGGGGGCATTTATAGCTACAACCATTGCAGAGTACTTCAGGGATATAGGGATGCATGTCGTGCTTATGATGGATTCCGTCACCCGCTTTGCCCAGGCGCAGAGAGAGGTCGGGCTTGCCGTAGGGGAACCTGCCACAACAAAGGGGTATACCCCGTCTGTCTTTGCCCTGCTCCCCAAGCTGCTTGAAAGGGTTGGTATCGCGAACAGCGACGGTAGCATTACAGGCCTCTATACAGTACTGGTAGAGGGTGATGACATAAATGATCCTGTCCCGGATGCGGTAAGGGCCATACTCGATGGCCATATTATCCTTTCAAGAGATCTTGCTATCCAGAACCATTACCCGGCAATCGACATCTTAAACAGCGTAAGCAGGGTCATGGTAGACATAGTCGATAAGCAACATTTGGAGGACTCAAAAAAAATAAGAGAGATACTTTCCACCTTTAAGAAGGCAGAAGACCTCTTGAATATCGGGGCATATAAACATGGGAGTAATCAAAAAATAGATCATGCAATCCAGGTAATTGACAGGATAAATTCCTATCTTAAGCAGGGGATGGATGAGAGGTTTGCAATTAAAGAATCGGTCTCAGATCTTAATCAAGTAGTGAAAGGAGGCAATGCATGAGGGCTGTCAGATTCACAATGAATGGCGTCTTAAACTACAGGAGACTTGTTGAGGAGGGGATACAGAGGGACATGGCTGAGACAGAAAAGATGATTGAGGCAGAGGAATCAAGAATCTCCTACCTCGAAGCGGTCCATAAAGAGTCGATGCGAGAATTGAAAAAGAAACAAGAGGAGGAGATGAGCAGTCTCGAGATCGATATCTATTATACCTTCATTGCACAGACGACAAAAGAGATAGAAAAATGGAGCAGGGTCCTAAGCAAGCTTAAGAATCAATATGAAATAAAGAAGGCAGAACTTATTTCTGCCTTCAAGGATAAAAAGATAATGGAGACCATGAAGGAAAAGATGGACGAAGGTTACAATAACATGATCAAAAAGGAAGACCAGAAGGTGCTTGATGAGATCTCTATGGACAAATACAACCATGGAAGGTCATCCTTAAAATAAGGACTTTGATATGAGACATGTCTTGATATTTATAATCGCGATCTCAATAATCACTAGTATCGATGTGATTGCCATGGAAAAAGAGCAGGCCACCAGCGAGGCCGGCGTAAAGGGGCCAATAAAAGAGTCGGACCAATTCAGTAAAGAGGATTATCTGGGACTGTTTGAAGAGCGGGAGAAGAGGCTCAATGCCAAAGAAGAGGAGATTCGGAAGGAAGAAGAGACGCTCAGGATGCTGAAGCTCGGGATCGAAGAGGACATAAAAAGATACACAACGATTAAGAGCGAAATCCTTGATGACCTCATGCAGCTTGATAAGAAGAGGGATGAGAGGTTCAACAAGCTGGTAAAGATCTATGAAATAATGAGCCCGGGAGAGGCCGCCTTAAGGTTAGTCAAGATGGATGAGTCCACTGCCATCAAACTTATCTCCATGATGAAGGAGAAGGTTGCGGGAAAGATCCTGGGCCAGATGGAACCCTCCAGGGCAGCAAGGATAAGCGAAAAGATCGTGAAGGAAAAGAAAGCGTCCAGGAGATAGTATGTCATTACCCACAGGTATCACATATCCTGTAAACCAGAATAATCCGTTATCCGCCACAAGTATGCACGGGAGGTCTTCCACCGGGCACAACGATGGTTTGTCTGCAGACCCTAACGGCATAGTATCCGATGACCGGTTTAAGAAGGAGATCTCTGATCTCATGGGAGATGGGACAACAGACCAAACCAACAGCATCCTATCCCATCAGGCGCTCCATATGATGCAGGCCCAGACATTTTTTGTCCTTCCTGCGGCCGCCCTTACGACACTCCATGTCCCGGATTCCGATATCACTGTTTCAGCCTTGAGGGGTGAGACCGATAAGGGAAGGCCTTTCATCTTCATGAATGGAAAGGCCCTAAATCTTGACCAAGATCCCGGCCTTAACCATGTGGCTGCTGCATCCCTCCATCAAGGGACAGGTGAGGCATTGAAAGACCTCCTCTTGCCCGGAGACCTTACAGATATAATAGGAAAGGAAAGATTGGATCGCAGCGATGCCGACAAGGGAGGTAGCCCGGGCTCTCTCCAGAATAATCCTGCACCGCAGGAAAAGGGATCCAGCAACTTTGAACCCTTAAAGATTAGCACCCTGGGCGATGGAGAAACAGGTCTGGGCCCCGATATCCTGGCCTGTCAATCTGGGGATAGTGGTGATCTGAGTAATAAACCAGGCCCTGAGCTTAAGATTGACAAGAAGTCTGGGTTATCCCTCCAGCATGGACCTTCTAATAAGGGTGATTCCGGAGGTACACTTGAAAACTGCATAGACAAGGCCCCTGACAGGATTATTGCAGACAGCAACACTGATCTGAACCTTAATGGAAGTTATTCCCGTCTTCCGGCACCAGAAGGCAATACCAGACGCACCGAAGCAGCGCCTTTGCGAACTGCCTCACCGGAAAAAGCCTCCTATCCCTTTCATGAGGTTTCTGACGTATCCTCAAAAAGGCCCATTTATTTATTTAAGGAGGACGCAAGTTCAATCCGCATAAACTTAGATGGAGATGATTTCGGCAAACTTAAACTGGATATATCTATAAGGGATAATCTGGTCAAGGCGAATATTGTGACAGAACATCCGATAGTAAAGGAGGTGATAGAAATCAATCAGGGTCAATTAAAGGACGCCCTCTCAGGCCATGGCCTTGAGATATCCTATCTGTCAGTATCAGTAGAGGGAGGTCAATCAGAGGGCCTAAATTACAAGGAGGTGATAGAAAACTCATCGTCCAGTAAGAACCACGACAGGGAAATAAAGGAGGAAGATGCTATCCTGGCATGTAATACCCTATCTCAGCAGGATAGCAGTGTAAATATTTTTGTGTAACATTAACTCAGAAAAGGAGGTGTTTAATTGGAAACTTCAGGAGTAAGCAGTAGCAGCTCAGCCAGCGCCTCATCTGGCTCCTCTGCAAGCGGGTCGCAATTAGTAGACGAGGAGATGTTCTTGAAGCTCCTTACAACCCAGCTTCAATATCAGGATCCCTTCAATCCCATGGATAATGCTGAATTCACCTCACAGCTTGCACAGTTTTCAAGCCTTGATCAGCTTTACGGTGTTAATGACAAGCTTGATTCTTTCCTTACAAATCAGTCTGCAGCAGAGATGTCGAACGCAGCAGGGCTGATAGGAAAGGAGATTAAGGCCTCAGGGAACACAATTGAGCTGTCGGAAAATGCCTCTGCGACGATTAGTTATGATCTTGCAAGTGACGCCTCCGGCGTGACCATAGATATCTATAACAGCAGCGGCACCAAGGTCAGGACAGTGACCCTGGGAAGCGAGACCTCAGGCTCCCAAAGCTATGCATGGGATGGTAAGGATGATAACGGAAATGCACTTGATCCGGGCGTATATACTATTGCCGTAGGGGCAACAGATATAAACAACAATACCGTAAGCGTCTCAACATACATAAGGGGGACGGTAACAGGGGTTACATTTGGAGATACATATCCGAACCTCACCGTCAATGGAACTGAGGTGTCCCTTGAGAATGTAATTGAGGTATCATAAGGAGGTCACACATGACAATTCTAACATCTTTATTTTCCGGCGTCAGCGGTCTTAATGCCAATGGTTCTGCTATCTCAATCATCGGCAACAATATCGCCAACATGAATACAACGGGCTTCAAGGCCAGCACGGCAACGTTTGCAGATGTCATAGGCCAGGACCTTGCCGGCAGCTCAGGCTCCTCTCAAATCGGCAGGGGAGTCTTCTTAAGCAGTGTAAACCCGACATTTACGCAGGGTTCGTTTGAAACAACAAGCAGCGCCCTTGATCTTGCCATAGATGGGAATGGTTTTTACGAGGTGAAAGACTCATCAGGAGGTACCTTCTATACAAGGGCAGGGAACTTCGATATGGATAAGGACGGAAATATAGTGAACCCTGAAGGTCTTATCCTTCAGGGATACCAGGTCGACTCTGCAGGAAATATCACCGGAACAATAGATGACCTGACGATCTCATCCTCTACC
>CAYZUL010000085.1:0-12187 GCA_964481895.1 uncultured Nitrospirota bacterium
AGTCAGAAAGGATGGCTGCCTAAATGCTATTTCCACACCTATTGACAAGATCTCCTCTGGCGCCGACTATATCGCCAAGCAGATGCAGGTGATAGCTAAAAAACGCAAGGGCAGCCGTCTTCCAACGCCTTGTCGCCAGTATGAAACTAACCCCTGTTACAAGCAGGCCAAAACCAAGGTTGTGACCAAGCATATGATGATACCTTCCCCACCACTGTAAAGGATGTTCTGTGTTTTGCGTAATGAAGTCCGCTATTATGCCCAAACCATCGATATCCGGGACAACACCTGACAGTGTGATTATCGCTCTCTCCTTGCGGTTTAATCGGCTGTCTATGTTGGCAGTGAGCCATCCGATAAGAAAATGTGATGCCGGGTTCATAGGTTTACCTTTCTAACGCTAAGCCGTTGATAAGTCAATTTCATGACTTCCCTTGGCCTGCCTATCGGATACGAAACCTGCCTTCCTGGGCTTTATTGCGATATCACACGAAGGCTGCCCAGTGGCCCCATTTAAGGCAATCCAACAGGTACTGTCAGATCGAAACCCTGCATCCCGACATCTTCCAGTCATGGTGTCTACTTTTTTCAGCTTACCTCAATCGCAACAATGCCAACCTAATGCGGTACTGGTTTCTTTAACGGCTGGTTTTTTCCTTTAACTGAGATTTGCCGTGTCTCCTTGGACAGATTCATCTCGATTGATGCTTTCCATGGAGTGATAACTTGTGTAACAACGCCGGCGGGTTTAACCCCGATCGCTTCAATCTCCCATGTCTCAGGAGGCTTTATATAGACTAGTGGATGTAAATTCACCACCCACCCGGATGTAGGAACTGTTCCTTCCGCAGTTATACGAAAAACCCCCTCTTTCACCTTCTCTACAGTGACACCCTTCACATCAACGAGCACCTTTTCCTCTGTAGCCATTGCCCCTCCTTTAATCATTAGGGTTACTAGGACTGCTGCCAATATCAAAATCATTTGGCCAACTACAAATTTATTCTTCATCATTGTACCCTCCAAACTTTGTTAGATCGCCTTGACCGTATCGATAATACGGAGCGCTAAAAGGCTTTTTTCGGGTTGAGAACACAGTGCCCATAGCCATAATGTCCGATTTGGGCGGCCTCGCTATTGGAGAGGGTCCTCCTAAAGCTAAAAGTAAAGGAACCGGCGATACGATCGATCCTTATGTCCTGGTAACGAAATGTGCTTCCGTTATCTGCTACTATCTTGATGTAGTTGTCAGTGATTTCTTGACTGACTAAGACCTCCTGAAGCAGTCTCACCTTCCCCTTATCGAAATCAACGTAAAGATCAATTCCCCCGTACGGCTCGCCCGGATCGGAAATACATCTCATTAGTTGCTCAGTTGCATTGGCGGACTGCGGCGCCATGACCAGGGCGATGACGACTCCACCCAGCAAAAAGGTTGCGAGAAGCAAGAATTTCTTTTGCATTTTTAAACCCCCTTTGTCTGATATTAGAGAACCCCTTTACTTGATACACTCCTTAACACATTTAAGATCCTCACACTCCTGTATACAATCGTATAACTTCCGCCCTTTTGTTTCTGCGCATCCATCCTGTTCATTTCGGGCGCAGTTAAAATAACCAGCTATTGCCTGATCGACACAGGCTTCTGAACTGGATGAAGAGGTAAGACAGATATTAACATTTCGAGCTAAGGCGCCACCGCATACCTCACACCTGTCCGCCACCTGCCTCTCCAATCCTTCTTTCTTTATCTCCTGTCCCCAACTTATGGAAAGCGAAAGGAGGAAGAACATAATAAGCCCAAGAAGAACCCAACCCCCTTTGTTTTTTCTACGCATACCCCCTCTTTAAGCTCCTCATCTTATCCCCTATTTGCATACTTAATGCCCCTACCAGTCGCAAATCACTTCCCAGAAAACCCCATCTGGATATACAAGTTCGAAAAGAACGCATATTTAATGGGTGACCCTCCCCCAGTCGAAGACGACGATCAAAGTTAATTTCCCACCGGCGAGCTCGGATTGCAATACAATCTTTGCTCAGTTGTTGCACTCGCTTTGGCCGTTAACGGCGGTTATCGAGTCGACTATATTGCTTTCTGTTGGCACGAATTCTAATCCACAATAGATTGCTTGAAACCCACGCATCCGCTTTGGACTTCCTAGAATCCGTACGACATCCTTTGTTGAATTTCCCACATGAATCCCTTTCTTTGTTGCGAACCTGGGATCTTTCGTCCAAACCTGAAGGACCTTGGGGGCAAAATCCTCACCAAACTCAACCCCTAGAATGAGGGGGCCTCCTGATCTCCATATATACTGCAAGGAGCGTCCCTTCGACATAATAAATACTTTGCTTGGCGGTCCTAAGATCCTCATTACTTCATCGTTATCCATCCCGATCGATATTGGTCCGATTGATCTGCCTGGCACGATGAGATACGAAGAGATCTCAAGATGTCGGGTTTCCACCATCGCACAGGCGACCTGCATGATCGCCAAAATGAGCATCAGCAGGAACTTTGATGCCGCTACGACAACCGGGGTACGTCTTTTATTATAATTTGTCATAGTTCATCCTCATCTTCTCTTGTTCTTCATAGGATTTCTCCTCTGATCCCGAAATTTACTCCACTGTAGAGTGCATCCCGCGCAGATTCTTCTAGTGGTTTTCCAGAAGCCGTACAATATTCGTTTGTGAACTTCCCACATGAAGCCCTTCCCTTGTTACGAACCTGGAATCTCCCGTAATTATCCTATTTACCGTAGGGGCAAAGTTGCCGCTAAACTCAATGTACAGGTCGATACCGTTTGTTACTAAAGCTGGATCTGATAATAATACCAACACTCTGACGTTGGACACCCATATTTTCCTCAATGCTGACAACTGCGACATATCTAAGCCTTTCGTTAGATATCCTCATTCACCTTCTAAATTTTCTTACCAGCGAGCAATGACCGGCGGCGGCGCTGTCATAGCCGCGAGAACATTGTTCCACAGAGTGGAGCCATATAAACGCCACAGGAGAAACCCATTTAGCAAAATACTAGCAACAGCGAGTGTGGCAAAGAAACAAATGAATAACCATGCACGATCTTTTGTCGGTGCTTCCATCGCCCGTTCCTCACCAGATTGTCAGTCCAGGCTGTACTTACTCGGCTACCCCATCTCTGCCTGGAACAGATGGTTGCACTATGTACGATATGGCCGTTACTTTAATCCGCTTAAAACTAGCCCTTTTCACATTCCGACAGTATGACCCAGATCTGTTTCAGCGCCTCATAGTTCCTGGCATCGTTACAGTCTCGTTGTGTCTTGTACGGCCCGAATTCATGGCGCTTGGCATTGGTATCCACCGTCACAAAATACCATGCCATCAGCACCGACATAAGCATCACCATTCTGAGTAGTTTCATGACTTAGTCCTCCCTATTGTTCAAGGATATAGGAATCTTCCCCGTACTTTACAAGGTAGAATACCCCTGTAACTGAAATTTAAAAAATGGCCAAAATACAAAACAACCGAATACCTTACTGACCAATTAACAAAAAAGCCCGGATTTTTTATCCAGGCTTTCTATATTATCAAGGCTCTGTTTTGCTTGCGTATAAGCGGCGTGATTGAGGCTTTTACTCTCTCTCTCTCTCTGAGGAAATCACATTTCTCATCGTTTTCCCTCACATGCTGGAAAGATTATTTCTTTTACATGGCATCAATATACCATATTTTCATCCCGTGTCAAGAAAAAAGTTTTTCGAAAAAAGTTTTCGGGGAAGAGGGGATACCAATTCACATTCAACAGGGTACCAAGCCGACGACGAAGCCAACGCAGGTAGCCGAATGAAGGTAAATTGGTATAAGGGTTACGCCTGCTTTCCTGCAAATATTTTTGCAAGCTCTGTAACAGTCAGTGCGTAGTTTGTGGACGAATTGTATTTAATGATCGACTTAAAATTGCTAAAAACGATCTCCACCTTCTCTATCTCATTCTCCTTATCCTGATAGGATATTATTGACACTGTCTCCTGTCCGTTAATCTGGTATTGGTCAGTCAGGAACTTATCGACCTTTACATGGGCCGTGTCAAGACTTCCAATCTGTACAGTCTCTCTAAGACCCCTTGATAAAAGCTCCTTTATTTTCGGATCCTCCCTGTCTGCCTGGATAGATATCCTGATCGGCGCACCTTTAATCCATTTATGGGATCTGAGATAATTAGCCACGCTTGCCAGTATATCCTCTTTGGATCGCCAGAGATCCTTCCTTCCATCATTATCATGATCAACAGCAAACTTCCTGAAGCTAGAGGCCATGAATTGCGGCACCCCGAATGCCCCCGCATATGACCCTTTGACTGACAGGGGATATATCCCCTCCTCCCTGCAAAGGAGCAGGAACTCGATGATCTCCTGACGGAAGAACTCTTCCCTCCTTGGAAATTGATAGAAGATCGTGTTAAGTGCGTCAAATACCCTGTATTCCCCGCTGGTTTCACCAAACCTTGATTCTACGCCGAGTATGCCGAGGAGTATCTCCTTTTCGACCCCAAACTCCGACTCTATCCTGCTTAGCAGCTCAAGGTTTTCGTCCAGGTATCTTCTTCCCTTGTTTATTACCTCATCCTTGATAAATCTTGTCCTGTATTGATAATAGGGAAGGACCTCAGGAGGCTTCTCAAGGCGGCCGATAATCTCAGATCTCAATTCAGCTTCTTCAAAGACCCCTAATAAATATTCCTCCGAAAAGTTGTATTTCTTGACAAGTTCATCTAAGAGCCTTACATACTTCGGCCCTGAAAAGATACCCTTAGAGGACCCATTCTCATAGTTATCCGCAAGCATAATCCCCCTGCAGGCCAGGGGACTATTTAACAGAGACAGGACATAGAGTGATCTCTTTAATAACCAGCGTCTGTCTACTATTTTTGTAAGGAATTCATCAAGAAGCATATATCATAATTAAAGATTCGCTTAAGAATAACAATATATCGTCAAGCCTATACCTGGATTATTCTACATGAAGGGTTTAATGTCAATCTGTTTCTCCTTGATATTTCAGCAGGATTCCTCCTGTTGCCTTTTCAGAAATCTCCATGCTAAAATAATCTGGATATGCTGGATAAGACAGAACATACGCTGATTTCGAGGATTGAGAATGGAACAGGCAAGCAGATCGAAGACCTGGTTGCCATAGAGCGTGCCGTATCAGTCTACTTAAATGGCAAGGAACTTGCAACTCTGCTGTGTACCCCCAGTATGGTAAAGGAGCTTGGGGCCGGTTTTCTGCTTGCCGAAGGGTGGATTACCGGAAGGGGGGATATAGAAGATATAGAATATGATCTCATGGACGGGATACTCTATGTAAAGTTAAAAAAGGCAATAGATGCCGAAGAGATCAAGAGCATGAAGGGGGAAATGGGGACTGTGACGTCGGGTTGCGGGAAGGGGCTGGCTACCAATTTCCTGAAAAAGATCTCGCAAGAGCATCCCATAGAGAGCGACTTGAGAATTCCTTCAGGCAAGATAGGGCAACTGATGTCTGACTTCAGCAGGATGTCCCTGGCTTATAAGGCCACAGGGGGGATACACAGCGCAGCATTATGGGACGGTGTTAGTATCTTAATATTTGCCGAGGATCTCGGAAGGCATAATGCCATTGATAAGATTTTCGGGTATACGCTCCTCAACGATATCCCTACAAGAGACAAGGTCATCCTCACAAGCGGGAGGATATCTTCTGAGATACTTGTAAAGGCTGTTAAGAGGGATGTCCCGGTCATCATCTCCAGGAATGCCCCGACAAGTCTTTCCGTGAACCTTGCACTCTATCTTGGGATCACTATCGTTGGTTTTGTCAGGGGCGCAAGACTTAATGTTTATACCCATAAGGACAGGATCCTGGCTGGTAACGGCAAGTCATCCTGATTGCAAAGAAATCTATATTATTTAGATTAATTCGCATTCAGCAGGATACCAAGGCGGCGAGGAGGAGGCGACGCAGGCGTACGGTTTGTACGCCCCCGAGCAGACAACGAAGCCAACGCAGGTAGCCGAATGAAGGCGAATTAATATTAGATATATTTATCAAAGGAGAGCGAAATGATAAGGAAAGAGGCAAGATTCCCCCTGTTGAGGATGCAGGACTATAAATATGAATTGAAGGACGTGAAAGAGCCTAATCTTTTTAGGGACATATTCCCCTATGACCAGGTCAATAAGATCCCGTTCAACAACCGGATAGTCCCGGCGAATCCTCCGCGGGAGGTCTGGATAACGGATACTACCTTCAGGGATGGCCAACAGGCCAGGCCGCCATATTCTGTACAGCAGATAGGGGAGATATATGATATGCTTCATCGTCTTGGCGGACCGAATGGTGTTATCAGGCAATGCGAATTCTTTCTGTACAGCAAGAAGGATAAGGATGCAGTGACGAAGTGCCTTGAAACTGGTTATCGCTATCCTGAGGTTACAGGCTGGATAAGGGCAGTGAAGGAGGATTTTAAACTTGTAAAAGAGATGGGTCTTAAGGAGACCGGTATCCTCACCTCATGTTCTGACTATCATATCTTTCTTAAGCTGAATTCAAACAGGAAAGAGGCGATGGACAAGTATCTTGGCGTAGTAAAAGAGGCCCTGAATATTGGGGTAAAACCGAGATGCCACCTTGAAGATATAACCAGGGCCGATTTCTACGGGTTTGTAATTCCATTTGTAAGGGAATTGATGAGGCTTTCCGGGGAGAGCGGGATACCTATAAAAGTAAGGGCCTGTGACACTATGGGATATGGGGTTCCATGGGTAGGCGCGGCAATACCGGTTGGGGTCCCTGAATTGATATACAGTCTTGTCCATGATGGTGGAGTTCCGTCGGAACTACTTGAGTGGCACGGCCACAATGATTTCCATAAAGTCCTCATCAATGCTTCCACCGCGTGGCTTTATGGCTGCGCTGCAGTAAATGGAGCCATCCTTGGTTTTGGGGAGAGGACAGGAAATACCCCTGTTGAGGCCCTTGCAATAGAGTATATCAGCCTCCATGGAGACAACCATGGTATCGATACAAGGGTGATCACAGAGATAGCAGATTACTTTACAAAGAAATTGGGTGTACAGATTCCGCCAAACTATCCTCTTGCGGGGTCAGAATTCAATACGACCAGCGCCGGGATACACGCTGATGGTGTCTTGAAGAATGAGGAGATATATAACATATTTGACACGAAGAAGATCTTAAACAGACCTATTGGTATCACCATTACAGATAAGTCCGGTACAGCCGGGATTGCCTATTGGCTGAATACCCATCTCAACTTAAGCGATGACATGAGGATAGACAAGCAACATCCGGGAATTCTAAAGATCAATAAATGGGTAATGGACCAATATGATGGGGGTAGGCTCACATCGATCTCATCCGATGAGATGCTTGCCCAGGCGAAGAAGTATCTCCCTGAATACTTTGAGTCTGATCTGGATAAACTGAAAAAGAAGGCAGCGGAGATCGCATTCCATCTTGTTGAGGACGTTGTAGTGCAGCCTGAATTCAAGACCATGAACCCGAACCAGCAGGAACTCCCCATGAAGAAACTCCTGGAGGAGAACCCCTTTATTCAGTTTGCCTATGTGGTAGATATGGATGGCAGGAAGATCACTCAAAATATAACACAGATAGTTGATAAGTCCAAATATGAGAAATTTGGATTAGGCGAGGATTTCTCCGATCGTCCCTGGTTTGTAGGGCCAATTAAGGACGGCAAGACCCATATAACAGATTTCTATAAGTCCATGATCACAGGCGCCCTCTGTATAACGGTCTCGACCCCGATCCGAAACAAGAAGGACGAGATTATAGGTGTATTCGGGATCGATATAAAATTTGAAGACCTGGTAAAGATAGCCAACAGCGGGGCAGCAGGCCTCGAGGATGATATATAGGTGCAAGTTGGGCAAAATCTCGGCCGGTTATAGAATATTGTTGATGGGAGATGCCGGGTTTTTACATAGAGGTTCGAGGATATTACTCCTATTTTTAATTATACCTTTGATTTCCTATATCATCTTCTTTCTTAATGCAGGGATAAATAAAAGAAATTTATCTAACCAGGAGAAAAGAGGTCATATAATACAAGAGGCCGACACGAGGATTGATGAATTTACCCTCTTTCAAACAAATAATGGAAAGGTAGATCTGGAGATAAGGGCTAAACGGGCGGAGGTATTTGAAGAAGAGGAAATGGCTTTATTGAGTGATATGAAGGTAACTATTAACAGAGAAGACGGTATGAGGGTCTATCTGGTCGGTGATAGTGGTAGTGTTAATACATCCAGTAAAGATTTCCGGATAGATAAGAAGGAGACGGATACCAGAATCAATCTGGGTGACGACCTGACGGTAATTACCGGTTCCGTAAGATGGGTAAATAAGAACAGGGAGGTTATATCGGATTCTCCTGTAGAAATCAGAGGGGCAGGGATAGTAATTAATGGAAATCAATTTGTTGCAAATCTGGATACACAGGATTTTGAGGTGAGCGGGGATGTTAAAACACATATTGATCGATAGACACCAAGCCTGTATAGCATTGACAATACTGCTTATGGCTATGAATCCATATATTACGGATAATGCCTATTCATCAATAGATACCGGGATATCTGTCACCTCTCAAAAGATGACTGTAAGGAATCAGGAAAATCTAATGATATTTGAAGGTAAGGTTACAGTAACAAAGGAGGATCTCACTATCAATGCAGACCAGCTTAAGGTCTACTTTGTCTCTTCACCTCAGGGTATTTTATCCTCTGATGGGGAGTCAAAGAATAAAAAAGATAGTAATAATGATAAGAATGAGAAGAATGCCCAGGTCAGGGAGGTCTCCTCAATGGAGGCCACAGGCAATGTGACCTTGAGACAGGGGGATAAACGGGGAAAAGCGGATAAGGCGACCTATTACAAGAAGGATGATATGATTATCCTGATGGGTAATGCGGAGATATGGGAAAAAGATTATAATGTAAAGGGAAAGAGGATGACGATATATTTGGGGGAGGAGAGGAGTATTGTCGAAGAGAGTAAGGTCAGGATAGATAATAATAAAAAATAGCAAATCGACTTATTCTGTTAAAATGAGGTAAAATTGATCTTAGAGGCAAGGGGGTTAAAAAAAGAGTATGGAGGAAGAAGGGTAGTTAAGGGGGTGGATATATCGATAAAGGAGGGAGAGGTTGTCGGTCTGTTGGGTCCGAACGGCGCCGGAAAGACGACAATATTTTATATGATGGTGGGGTTGACAAAAGTTGGTGGAGGTGAAATATTTCTGGGAGATGAGCGAATCACCAATCTTCCTTTGCACCTGAGGTCGAGGAAGGGCATAGGATACCTGCCCCAGGAACCATCAATATTCAGAAAGTTGAGCGTAGAGGAAAACCTTCTTGCAATCTTGGAGATGAGCAATATCCCTGCTGCAGAAAAGGATGAAAGATTGAATAGTCTGTTAAAAGAGCTTGATATAATTCATCTTGCAAAGAATAAGGCATATACCCTTTCAGGCGGGGAGCGAAGACGGGTGGAGATAACAAGGGCCCTCATTACATCTCCGAGTTTTCTTCTTCTGGATGAGCCTTTTGCAGGAATCGACCCGATCTCGGTATCTGAGATCCAGAGGATCATCTCCCAGCTTAAGGAGCGGGGGATAGGTCTGCTCATAACCGATCACAATGTGCGTGAGACCCTTGAAATTACAGATAGAACATATATAATCAATGAAGGAGAGATCTTAGAGAGCGGAACACCTGATTATATTGCCCGGAGCCGGAAGGCGAGGGAGATTTACCTGGGGGAGAAATTTAAGTTTAATAATTAGGGTAAATACGAATGAAGATGAAGTTGAACTTAAAGCTCGGCCAGAAGCTAATAATAACACCTCAACTCCAGCAGGCCATAAAACTGCTCCAGTTGTCGAGGCTTGAGTTAAATCAGGTTATTTCTCAGGAAATGCTTGAAAACCCGATGCTTGAGGAGGAGATGACGCCAGAGTCTCCAGAATTGCCAGAAGAATCTCTCTCCTCTACAAATACTGTAGATGACTCAGACGAAGAGGATCGGTCAGATAAGGCGGAGATCGAGGATTTAAGCTTCATCTGGAATGAATACCTCGATGATGACAGGACATCTTATTCCTCTGCGGCAACTGAGGATCTCCCTTCCTATGAACAAACCCTTTCCAAGTCAGATTCCATCTTTGATCACCTCCTGTGGCAGTTGGTGTTATCATCTGTCAGTGAGGAGGAAAGGAGAATCGGTGCCGTAATAATAGGCAATATTGATGATGACGGATACCTGAGGTCCCATCTGGAAGAGATCGCCTCCTCAGCCGGGACTAAGGTAGAAGATGTAGGGGATGTCTTGAAGCTGATCCAGGCCTTTGATCCAATGGGGGTAGGGGCAAGGGACCTGAAGGAATGTCTTCTTATTCAGGTTGGGCAGCTTGGCCTTAAAGGGACCCTTGTGGAGTTGATCATTAACTCTCATCTTAAGGACCTTGAAGGTAAGAAGTACCAGCCAATAGCCAAGGCCCTCGGGGCTACGATAGATGAGGTTTTCCAGGCAGCGAAGGTTATAGAGGGGCTTGAGCCTAAACCAGGGCGCCCATTTTTTACAACAGAAAACAGGGTAATCATACCAGATGTTTATGTAACGAGATCCGATAAAGGCTATACTGTTCTGCTCAACGATGACGGGCGGCCGAAGCTCAGAATAGGGCCTTTCTATAAGAGAATGCTCAATTCGCAGGGAGAGATGTATGGTCCTACAAAGACATATCTGGAAGGAAGGCTCAGGTCTGCCCTCTGGCTCATAAAGAGTATTGAACAGAGGAATAAGACGATAGTCAGGGTGGCAGAGAGTATAGTCAAATTCCAACAGGAATTCTTTGATAAAGGGGTAGGTTTCTTGAGGCCTTTAGTTTTACGGCAAGTAGCCGAAGATATCTCTATGCATGAATCAACGATAAGCAGGGTGACAAACAATAAATATATGCATACCCCCCAGGGTTTGTTTGAATTAAAGTATTTTTTTAGTACAAAGATTAACAGGACCGGAGGGATAGGAGGCGAACTCTCATCTATCACAGTAAGGGAGATGATAAGAAAGATGGTAGCTGAGGAGGATCCGCAGAGGCCCTTAAAGGATCATGAGATTGTAGAGAGACTTAAGATCAAAGACATAATAGAGATTGCAAGGAGGACGGTGGCAAAATATAGGACAGAGTTGAATATACCACAGGCGAGCAAGAGAAAGAGAATGTTCTGACAATAACCTGTTATACCAATTCGTATTCAACAGGATACCAAGGCGGCGAGAAGGAGGCGACGCAGGCGTACGGTTTGTACGTTGAGGAGCTGACGACGAAGCCAACGTAGGTAGCCGAATGAAGGCGAACTGGTATTACCAGAGAGGTAAACTGTTTAACTTGTATAAAGGTTTAAAGAAAATAGCTTATAAATCGGAGGTGGAAGACTTATGCAGGTAAATATTACTGGCAGACACACGGAAATAACAGATGCCCTGCGTGATTATGCAGAGGGGAAGATCAGAAAGATGGAGAGATATGGTTCAAAGGCGAATGAGGCAAACATTATATTGAGCGTAGAGAAATACAGGCATATTGCCGAGATCTCTTTGAATCTGAACGGTTTTATTATAACTGCGAAGGAGGAGACGGAGGAGATGTATTCCTCCATAGACAAGGCCCTTGATAAGATAGAGAGACAAGTCAGAAGGTACAAGGAGAAACTGACCGACCACAAGGTTTCACCTGACACAAAGAGGAGGAATATACAGCCTGACTCAAGTTCCATACACAAGGAGAACCTGCCGAGGATAATCGAGAAGAGAAAGGTCGTAATCAAGCCAATGCTGCCGGAGGAGGCGATAATGCAGATGGAGACGCAGAAGATGAATTTTTACCTCTTTGCAGATCCCTCAAACGAAAAGGTAAAGGTTATATATAAGAGAGAGGATGGTAATGTGGGGCTTATCGAACCAGTCTATTAAAGGGGCTTGCGTCGCCCCCTCCATCGGCAAAGCCGGATGGAGCCTCCCCCTCAACGCTCGCCTTGCTCGCTGGCTAGATACCCGCGCAGGCGCCTGTTGATATCTATAGAAGGGGAGAGGCGTGAAGGA